>JAFZZR010000192.1 GCA_017615635.1 Lentisphaeria bacterium | reverse complement strand
GCAGGAATACGCCGTTTTCCTTGTAAACCCGACCGGTTCCCTTCGCTCTGCGTCTTCTTCTCATTTTGCCTGATTCCTTTCGATTCGATTCTTGCTCTTTCCGGCAATATACCTTGCCCCATGGGGAAAGAGCAAGAACCGAATCCTCCGGATCGGCTCTCACGGACGAACATCTTCGAAAATGTTTTTTTCGGCCCTGAAAAAGACGGTTTCCGAGTTCAAAATTCCACTTGCTTAAACTTGCCTGAATTGTGGCGTCTCATAAGCGCCAATAACCGTTTTCAGGCTGAATCGATCACCGCCATCCCCTCACCATAAAATCCGCGCTTTATAACAAATCTATTATATATCATGCTAATAATAAACGAATAATGAAAGAATTCCGCACTTTATCTAATACTGATGATGGCGATCACAACAAGCAGTTCGATGAGGGTAAAATGGTTTTGCGTTTTCATTTCTTTTTTCCTTTCGATTATTCTTCGTATTTTACTTTTGCCAGTTTGGAAGAGTCCGCGTCGTCCGCAATGCCCGGCGTGAGTTCCAGACGGTACGGCGCACGCGGATTGGTCACGCTGTTGTTGTCCCACACCATAAAACCGAAGCGCTTCGCCTTGCCGCCCACGGCGGACCAGGGGATCGTGAGTTCATAACGGGTGATATCGCCATCGCGGACGACGGATGCCGGATAGGTGCGCGGCCCGGCATTTTTCCCGAGGAACTGCACCAGTTCTGCGCCTTTTGAAGTCAGGGCCAGCCCGAAATTGTATTCGGAGTAGGGCTTTTTTGCATTGTTCAACATGGTGCTCGGCGGATAGTCCTCGGGAGACAGGACGAACTGAAGACAGTCGTCCCGCCAGATTTCCTTTCCCGTCTTTCTCTGGATGTGTATCGGGTCATCCACATCTACGGTCAGATAGAAGTTTTCGTCGTCGTAACCCGCCCAATATTTTGCGGAAACGTCATGTCCGCCGGGATTGAAATCCGATTTGAAATAGCACCGTTCCGGATGCAGGGCGTCAAGAGGCCGTACATGATCCGGGACGCGCAGCATTCCCGGGGCGGTTTTTCGCAAATTTTCGAAGCTGGTGAATCGCTTCAGTTCGAAAACCGTTTTTTTCTCCAAAAGGATCTCATAGCTGCGTGAACCGATCACGAGTTCGCCGCCCTCCGAGACGGGGAGATCGAAAGAAGACACTTTTTCCGGCAGGATCTTTACTTTCACCGGGTTCTGCCCGGGGATCCGGATTTCCCCCTCTCTGGTTTCCTTGATCAGGCTCTTGACATATACGGTTCCCGGCAGGGCCGCACAGACAACTTCCGGAACATTCGCCTGAATGGCGTTTCTCATGAGCTCGGCGACTTCTTCCGGTCCACGGCGGAATGTGATGTATACGGGATCCGGCCCGATGATCAGTTCCTGATCAGTGATATCACGTCCGTACATATTCAGGATTTGCGACACGTCAGGGAGTTCGGCCTCGAAGTTCCGCTGTCTGTCGATGTCCCACAGTGTGACCAGCGTGGAGCCGTCCGGTTTGGTGAAAACATACGAGTAGACGGAGCCGATATGGATCTCCTCTGCGAATTTGACAAAGGCCAGTTCGGAAGTTGCCGTGGCATACATTGCCCCGCCCGGCAGGGGGATATAGTAATATTTCTTCCCCATTACCGGACATTTCCAGATTGTGGTCATGTGAGGATCGGTATCACGCAGTTCTTTGTACGATTCATAACAGTTCGGGGTATGAAGTTGAAAAAACATGATAGACGCCGCCCTGCTCAGAATAATGACTCTGGCGGTAAGCCGTGCCTGTGTCTGGGCCAGTCCCCGGTCAAACGGCGCGCCGAAGGGGATGCAGTAGCCGGTTTCGTTGTTGACGATCTCCTTGCCTTTTCCCAGGGAAACCGAAAGGGCGGAGGCCTTGCGGTAGAATTTCATCAGGTCGATTTCCGGGATCAGAACACTGCCCTGCGCCAGATTCCAATTTCCCGTGTAGGCATCGATATAGTAATGATCGAAATCTTTGACGAGATCGCCCATTACAATTGGTTCGATGTCATCGGTCCGTTCCATGACGTTGTTCCCGCCCGCAAAAATCTTGATTTCCGGGTCCAGTTTTTTCAATTGACGTGAGCCCATGCGGACCATGGTGACGAACTGGGCCATGGCCTCGCTCCATGTTCCGGCCATTCTTGGATTTGTTGCCGAGGATGGCGTTTCCTGTCCTATGAACCAGTTCTTTACCTTCAGTTTCGGCTGCATGTCCGAAAAAAGTTTCAGATATTGCCGGAGAAGGAGATCATTCAGAATCGGATAGCCGGCCTCCGACTCCTCTTGAGTCCGGAATTTAATTCGACCAAGGCCGGTTCCCACATAAGCATTCAGCTGAAACTCGCCGGATTTCAGATACGGGCTGTACATACTGAGAAAATGTTTTATTTTCCGGTCGTATTCCTCAGGCATGTTGATGCCGTGGAGAACCATGGTAATGGAGCCGCATCCGACCCGTTTGTAGGCATCGTGCATGGAGGGAATCACCCCGAGTCCGAAGAGAAAGAAGGGGTCCCTCTTTCCTGGGACGGGAGTAACGGCGAAGCCGCTCTGAATAGTGTAAGCTTTTACGCCGTCGGCATAAATATCACTTTCCGCCGAATAGTATCCGCAAGGCTGTCCGGGAAGAACGATCTCTCCATCCAGCATCGTTTTTTCCTGTGTATGGACGATCTTTCCCATATCATCCCTGACTGTGAGTGTGTACTCATAATTTTTTGCTGTACCTTCGATCAGAAGACGGAGCCGGATTTCTTCGCCGGGCACAAAAAAACCATGCATGCCCTGCGGCACAAGAAGAGCGGCGCGGACCGCTTCCGTGTGTGCTTTGCGGAAAACTCCGTACGTCTCCTGTTTCGTCAGCTTCAGTTCGTCAAACCAGACTGTGCCTGTGCCGGTCAAATTCAATTCCAGCCGGATAGGCTCCCCCGGACTGCGGGCGGTATCGATGATGCCGCGCCCTTGTTTCCAGTCGAAGGTACCCGTTTCCGGTTCATTGCCGGGCATAGTCGTGATCCTCTCGGATCTCCCTCCGGCGCTGAGGATGATCCTCGCTCCGTTACGTTCGCCGGACGAGATATCCTTTCCCTTGATGTAAAAGGTTAATTCATACCGCGTATCCGGCTCCAGCGTGAGCATTTTCCAGATCCGTCCGCCGTTTTCCAGACGGACGGAGCAACTCCCGGTCTTTACTTCCGTGTCCGGGACAGCCTTTCCCGTACCGGAAACACGCCAGGATGTCAACCCTTCGCGGAAAGAAAGATCGTCAGTTCCGGTACAGAAAGAGGAAAAAAGTATCAGGTAGAAAGAAATGACAAGAAGTTTTTTCATTGTTGCCCTCATTTTTTATTGGTTTTCCCTGCGATCGGATGATCATTTCCCGGAGGCGGTACGGTTTTTTTGTCGAATAATATACAGAAATGAAGCTGAAAAACAATCATTCATCCGGGCAAAAACATATAATATCGTATCGATTATATACGATATTGTATCATTGCGGGGCGAGAGGCTCCGTATCTTATCTCATCGAAGAACACGGATCCGGTCAGCCGGACACGCCTGCGGCGATCCGTTCCAGAACGACCCTCGCTGCATCGGGCCGGGCAATGGCGCGGGCCTGCTGCCCTTTTTTTACGAAGGCCTGCGGATCCGCCAGAAAACGGGTCGTGAACGCCCGGAACAATTCCGGCGTGCAGGTGGAGTCGTCTGCGATCTCCGCCGCGCCCGCGGAGGCGAGCCAGGCGGCGTTGTCGTTCTGGTGAAGTTCCGCGGCAAAGGGATAGGGTACCAGGAAAGCATATTTTCCGAAGAAAGCAAGTTCGGAGACGGTGCTGCCGCCGGACCGCGAGATCACGACGTCGGAGGCGGCGTAGACCGCGCTCATTTCATTGGTTCCTTCCAGCAGAAGGACGGGGCAGGGGAAATTCCGGTACTTCTCCTTCAGCGGTTCCGTCTTGCCCGGTCCGGCCAGGTGGATGACCTGAAGGTCCCGGGCGCCCGGGGCGGCGGGATCCACATCGAAATTTTCGTTGATGCTCCGTGCTCCCAGGGATCCGCCGAACACGAGGATCGTCGGTTTCTCCGGGGAAAACGACACGTGGAAGAGCTCGTTGATCCGGGCAATGCCCTCTTCCTTGGAAAGGACCGAATCGGTAAGCTCTTTGCGGAGCGGAAACCCGGTCAGGAACGAGGGACAGCGAAGGGTGTTTGCGTTGACTGCGGGGAACGAGAGTTCGATCTCCTTTGCGAAACGGGAGAGCTTCCGGTTTGCTTTGCCGACTTTCGCGTTCCCTTCGTGCAGAAAAACGGGGATGTGCATCCGGTTCGCCGCCAGGATCGGGGGCAGGGAAACGCTGCTGCCCATGGCCAGCACCGCGTGGGGCGCGTGTTCCCGGATGAGCTTTTTCGTCAGACGGTATCCTCGGATCAGCGAAAGTCCGAATCCGAAAAGGGCGGCGGGATTGCGGTCCGGCCGGACATAGCGGAAGGAGACGGCCGGCACGCCCGCCTTTTTTGCCGTTTCCATTTGCGCGGGGACGTGTTTCCCGCCCAGGAACAGGATGGCCTGACCGCCCTGGGATATCAGTTCTTTTGCGATGCCGAGACCCGGATTGAAATGACCGCCCGTGCCTCCGCAGCTGATGATGATTCGAAGATCTTTTACGTCCGGCATAAGTATTGTTTTCCCCTTCGAGGCAAATTGATGTCCTGAACACTGTCCGTCGTCAAGTATACCATCGTTTTGGCAAACGTCAAGCCGTTTTCTCCTTTTTTCCGGCGCTTTTTTGCCCGGCACTATGAACTGTACGACCGGAGCCCGCGCGTTACGCCGGAGTCTGCGAGGCTGCCCAGAGCGCCGTCTCCATAACGGCATCCTCCGGGGAACAGGACGGTCTGTACCCCAGATCGCGGACGGCCTTTTCGATGGAGAAGCACATATGGCAGGCGAAGAAGCGCAGTCCGATCTCGTGGACTTTACCCTCGTACTTGCGGAGCATGTCGTCCACGGTCATGTAATGGATCACGGGTTTCTTTCCGAAAACGGAAGCCGTGAGCTCCAGATAGCGGTTCAGCGTCAGCGCGTGGCTCAGGCAGATGTTGTAGATCTGGCCGATGGCCGCATCCGGATGAAGCAGGGAAAGACGGAAGGATTCCGCCAGATCCCGGACGTGGACCGGCTGAAGCAATGTCTCGCCGTCGCCCGGCAGATCGAGCGTGCGTTCCGCCCGGATGTCCGGAATGAAATCGGCCCGGCGTCCGCCCAGATTGTCCAGCGGAAGCATGCCCGGCCCCGTGATGTAGCAGGGGCGTATGACGGTGGCTGGGAAGCCGGTCGTCCGGAAGAGATTCATGACGAGCTCGTCCACGATCCGCTTCTGATCCCACCCCGAATTGCCGATGAAGCCCCGGTAGAGCGCCGTCTCGTTGCACGGGATGAAGGGCAGGGGCGCGTAGCCTCCGGTGGAGCTGCAATGCACGTAGTGGAGCAGATGTTTCGCGTATTTCCGGATGTGCCGGATGGAGGCCTCCGAGGGGACCGTGTCGATGACGTGCGTATAGGGCGTCTCGAAGATTTTGCGCATGGACTCTTCATCGCTTTTATCCGCCGTAATGGTCCGGATCCCGGATATCTCGTTCTGGAACGTCTGTTTCCGTCCGCGTGTGACGATCGTCAGGTCGCCGCCGTGTTCTTCCGCGAGCTTGAGCGCGATATTGTGTCCGAGCCACCCGCTTCCGCCGAAAAGAAGGATCTTCATGATGTTCATCTCCCGTGTTGGTTCTGTTGTCCGATGCTGTCCAGATGCGCGAGGATCCATTCGCAGTTCAGGATCTTCTCCCGCAGATCGTTCAGCGTATAATAATAGTGATTGCTGGCCTCGAACCCGATCCGGGAATCCTTCCGGACGATCTCATACAGCTCCAGAGTCCGTTCCCGGTCATTCCGGACCGCATCCGCCATGATCTCCCGGTCTCCCTTTTCCCGAGCCCGGACGAACCGGATATGTTCCAGCGTACTGGCGAAGTGACACCAGGCCGCGGAGGCGATCCGCTCCAGCTCCTCGTACGCGGGCCGTTCTTCCGGACGGACAAGGCCCGATGCAGCACGAAGGTCGTCCAGTCCCTTTTTCCAGCCGGCGGAGAGTTTTCTGAACTGATTTTCGAAGATGTCCGCCGGATAGATGGCCCGCCAGGACTCCAGATCGTCATAGGGAAAACCGATCATGGAGGCTCTGTATCCCGTGGGCGCCGGATAGAAGGGAACTTGAGGCCCGTAGTTCATGGGGGCCGTGTAGAGCGTCCCCACGTGGAAGGGAAATTCCCGGAATGCATCGCCGAACTGCTTCCACACCTTCCGGATGACCGAGGCCAGTTCGGGATGGAATTTATCGGCTGCAATCGAATCGGGCTTTTTCCGGAGCAGTTCCAGGTTTCCGCCGGGAAAACCGCCCAGCGTCCAGCTGAGCATGAGCCCGTCCACCTGGAGCTCTTCCAGATTGTGCAGATGCTCCTCGATGAGATACGGAACGGGGATATAGGGTACGGCGGAGAGTTCCCAGGAGTTGTTGATCTGGACTTTCGCCAGAGTCTCAAGCCCCAGAGTCTTCGCAAAAGTGAGCAGTTCGGCATTTTCCGGGGCGGGACCGGGCTGGGAAATGGAATAGTCCACCACGGACCCTTCGATCCCGCCCGCGCTGGTGGGTTTGCCCCATTCGCTGATTGTGGCGTAGCAGATGCCTTTCGGCAGACGTGCAATGACTTTTTTCTTGAATTCGGCGGCTTTTCTGCCCTTTTCGAAGGACCAGGCCCAATCCGAAAAAATGACTTTCGCCTTCGGATTCGAATGGTGGATTCCCCGTTCCATGGCGGAGATGATCCGGATCAGAAATTCATCGTCGGGCAAGTCTTTGCAGATGGGACAGAGATGTTTTTCCATCCTGCAGTTGCAGTGGGTGGTGTTTTCGGACATGGCGATCACGTAGATCCCGCCGAGTCCGGAGAATCGGGCGAAAAGATCACCGCATGCGTGCTCCAGCCATTGAAGGACCTCCGGTGTACGGGAGATGCAGTTGGCGATCCCCGAAAGCGATTTTATGCCGCGCCATTCCGGTTTTTTGTCGTAGAAGGCATCGGGCATGGTCCGCGGCTCGTTGAGGTAGAGGTAGAGCTTCAGACCGTGTTTTTCGCAGGTATCCGAAACACGTTTCAGATTTTCCATCCGCTTTTCCCAGCCTGCGGAAAACTCCTCCGCCCCCGGAATGGGTTCCAGCAGATACAGAACGGCGTGCATCCAGACTCCGCGTACTCCCATGGAGGCATACTGTTCCAGAAGATTCTCCGGGACGGGGTCGATCCTGTCCGCATCCAGAAAGACGTCGCCGCAGCTGGCCGCGTAGGAGTGGATGTAGTTGAAAGCGAAACGGTCGTTCCCGGAAACGGGGCAGGGGTGATAGGCATCCGCAAAGGCAAACGGCTTTTCTGTGCGTTCCATGCGGTCCGGAGGAAAATAGCGTGCCGTGATATCCCGGATCCGGGCCGTGCGGTCGCGTTCGCCGTCGGTGAGTTTCCGGAACGAGAGCTTTTCGCAGTCCGGTTTGAGCCGGCCCAGTTTCGCAAAGAGGAAATCTTCTTCGCGGAGGGCCTTGAGCATCCGTTCCGGCGTCCATTCGAGAAGCTGCAGAAGCTGTTCGTAGTTCAGAAGGTGCCAGTTGTTCCGGATCAGTGTGAGATATCCGTTCTTCCGCCATTTTTCATCGACCGGCGCATGGGGATCGAGTCCCATTCCCGATGCCAGAAGTTTTACCTCGTCTGCGGAACAGGACAGTATCCCGGCCAGTATATCCGCGGGAACAAGGCCCCAATTCCGCCAGACGAATGCCTGAAAGCGGGTGGGGAAATGAGGCAGGGAAACCGGAGGCGGATTTTTCCCCGTCGGCAGATCGGCAAGAGTCGTTTTCATGAAAGATTGCGAAAAAAAGGGAGCGTCGAATACCGCTCCCGTGAAAGATTGCTGTTATTGTATGGGCTCGAAATCGGAGGCTCCGTGCTTGCACAGCGGACAGACAAAGTCCTCCGGCAGTTCGTCGCCTTCGTAGACGTAGCCGCAGATCTTGCAGACGAAACCTTTTCTGCCTTCGGTTTTCGGCTTCGGCTTGACGTTCTTCTGATAGTAGGTATAGGTCATGGTCTCGGCATCGGAGATCACGCGCGCCTCGCTGATCCGGCAGATGAACATGCCGTGCGTATCCAGATCCACATAGTTCTCCACTTCCAGCGAGAGGAAGGAGTTGATGTACTGCGGAAGGAAGATCAGACCGTTGGCGGACCGGAGAACGGGAACATCCTTGAATTTATCGGTGGTGCGGCCGCTGTGGAATCCGTAGCGCTGGAAGACCTCGAAGGTGGCGTCGGTGGAAAGACAGTTCAAATTCATCTTGCCGGTCTGGCGGATGATGTGATGCGAATAGTTCTGCTTGTTGATGGTGACGGCGATCCGGTTCGGCGTATTGGTCACCTGGGAGACCGTGTTGACGATCAGTCCGTTGTCCTTGTCACCATCCCGGGAAGTGACGACGTAGAGTCCGTAGCCGATGTTGAACAGCGCGTTCATGTCGTTGGCGGGCGGCTGATTTTCCTTCTGCTGGGAGAGATAGGCACGGCAGAGTTCTTCGGCCAGCTGGCTCAGGGCGGTCGAGCTTTCCTCGTTCAGCGCCGATTTGAGCGTGACAACGTTATGCGCGAACGTCAGGTTCCGGCAGGGTTCCAGAATGGACTTCATGGTCTTGGCCGCCAGAGGCGCCCAGGATCCGTTTTCGATCAGCGCCACGGTCCGGTTCTGGAAGTTCCGCGCGGTCAGATGATGCAGGAAGGTCCGCATGAAGGGGAAGATGTCGGCGTTGTACGTGGTGGTGGCCAGGACGATCTTCCCGTAGCGGAAGGCGTCGGCCACGGCTTCGGACATGTCGCAGCGGCACAGGTCGCGGACGACGACCTTGGGACAGCCGAACGTGCGGAGCTTTTCGGCCAGAATGTCCACCGCCTTTTTCGTGTGTCCGTAGACGGAGGTATAGGCAATGAGGATCCCGTCGCTTTCCACCGCGTAGGAGGACCAGGTATTGTACAGATTCAGATAGTATCCGAGGTTTTCCTTCAGAATGGGGCCGTGGAGCGGGCAGATGGTCTGGATATCCAGTCCGGCGGCCTTCCCGAGAAGGGCCTGCACCTGCGCTCCGTATTTGCCCACGATCCCGATGAAGTAGCGCCGGGCCTCGTCCGCCCATTCCTCCTTGGCGTCCATGGCGCCGAATTTGCCGAATCCGTCTGCCGAGAAGAGGACTTTGTCGCAGGAATCGTAGGTGACCAGGACTTCGGGCCAGTGGACCATGGGTGCGGTCACAAAGGTGAGCGTGTGCTTGCCGAGGCTGAGCGTGGATCCTTCTCCGGCCACGATCCGCCGGTCGGCGTAGTCGGTCCCGAAAAAGTTCTGGATCATGTTGAACGCCTTGGCGGAGGCTACCACAGTCGCCTCGGGATACAGACTGAGGAAGGATGCGATGCTGGCCGAATGGTCCGGCTCCATGTGCTGAACGATCAGATAATCGGGCTTGCGCGAGCCCAGCGCCTTCGCGATGTTGTCCAGCCATTCGTTGGTGAAATGAATGTCCACGGTATCCATGATCGCCGTCTTTTCGTCCAGGATGACGTAGGAGTTGTAGCACATGCCGTTGGGTACGCGGTACTGTCCCTCGAAAAGATCCACCTGATGATCGTTGACTCCGATATACAGGATATCGTCCGTGACTTTCATTTCGTTCGTTCCTTCCGTTTGATTTCTTTCTTCCGGTCATCGCCGGCATTAATTCAAGTAATATAGCACTCGGTGAATATTTTTCCACATGTTCCGCACAGAAATCCCATAAAAATGCGAAAAGGGGGTTTTTAGAGACCTTTTTCTGCGTGAGGGACAGAGGTTTTGAAAAAGCGTTTTTGTAAGATTTTAGTTTTTCCGCTCAGATGCTACCGAAATCGAATTGCATTTGGATGG
>JAFZZR010000191.1 GCA_017615635.1 Lentisphaeria bacterium | reverse complement strand
TCGGATCGAGCTGGATACCGGCCTTGACGTCGAAGATGGAGGTACGGGCGTCGTTGCGGAAGTCGGTGGAGACGACCGCGTCTTCGGTGTAACCGAGAACGCCTTTGAGTCCGCCCTTGCAGACGCAGGTCTCGGAAGCTTCCTTCATGGCGGCGCAGATCTCTTCGTAGGTCGCGGGCTTCTCAAGTTCCGCGGTCAGATCGACGAAGGAAACGTCGGAGGTCGGAACGCGCACGGACATGCCGGTGAGCTTGCCGTTGAGCACGGGGAGAACTTTGCCGACGGCCTTGGCGGCGCCGGTGGAGGAGGGGATCATGTTTTCCAGGATCCCGCGGCCGCCGCGCCAATCCTTCTTGGAGGGGCCGTCGACGGTCTTCTGGGTGGCGGTGGCGGCATGGATGGTGGTCATGAGGCCGCGCTTGATCCCGAACTTGTCATTGAGGACCTTGCTGATGGGAGCGAGGCAGTTGGTGGTGCAGCTGGCGTTGGAGATGATCTTCTGGCCGGCATAGTTTTCATGGTTCACGCCGTACACGAACATCGGGGTCGCATCCTTGGAGGGCGCGCTCATGATGACTTTCTTGGCGCCGGCCTTCAGGTGGGCGGAGGCAAGCTCTTCGGTCAGGAAGAAGCCGGTGGACTCGACGACGACGTCAACATCCAGAGCGCCCCAGGTGATGGCGGAGGGATCCTTTTCCGCGAAGATCTGGATCTTGTTGCCGTCAACGATCATGAAGTTGCCGTCGACTTTGATGTCGTGGTTGAAGATTCCGTGCACAGAATCATACTTCAGCATGTAGGCCAGATAATCCGGATCGAGAAGATCGTTGATCCCGACGACCTGGATGTCCTGCGCGAAGTTTTCGACCGCGGCCCGGAAGACCATCCGTCCGATACGACCGAATCCATTGATTCCGACTTTGATTGCCATTTTACGCACTCCTTTGGATGTGTGTTGTATTGTTTTGGTTTGATGGTTGTTCGTTCTTTTGTGTTCCGGTAATATACAGCTTTTTCCGCCCCTTGTCAAGACAAAATCCGCCCCTCTCTTTTATTTTTCGCTATTTTCCCCTTGCAATCCCGGAGTTTCACGATATATTCAGTCCGTGTCGGCGCCGCATGCAGAATAAACAACAGGATCCTTGCCCATGAAAAAGTCTTTTTCTCTTTTCCTTCTTTACGGTCTCGCCCTCTTCCTTCTTTCCCCCGCCCTTCCCGCCGCGGAGGAAACGGCCGCGCCGGACAGCAGCAAGCAGGAGCTCTGGACACCGGCGAGGCTGGAACACACCTTGTGCGGAGAGGATCCCATCGGCGGCTACAACCGGGTCGCCTTCGCCATAACGGATTTCGGCATGACCTGGATCGTCCGGCCCATCGGCACGGTATGGTCCACCATTCTTCCGCGTCCGATCCTGGAGGGGATCGACAACATCTGCCACAATCTGGCCTATCCCCGGCACGTGATCACCTGTCTGGGCACCGCGGAGTGGATCGGCGCCTGGGATGAGACGGTCCGGTTCTTCGTCAACTCCACGCTGGGGATCGGCGGGATATTCGATCCGGCGAAGCACTGGTTCCACTTCTATCCCACGGACAGCGATTTCGGGCGGATGTTCGCAGTCTGGGGAATCGATCCCGGGTGCACCTTCCTGTTCCCCCTGTGCGACTTCGCCAATGTGAGAGACGGCGTCGGCGCCATTTTCGACTACGCCTTCGACGGACGGACCTATCTCCCGTATTCCAGCTGGACCTATCTCAATCAGGTGGTCATGGCCGAATCCGCCTACTCCCGGGCTCTGGAAAACTCCCAGGACCGGTATCATCTTTTCCGCACCGCCATGCTGGCGAGACGGGAACTCATCGTAAGGCTCTGGAAATATCATGCCCTGAACCGGCAGCGCGAGTGGGAGAAAATGCAGGAACGGATCGATGTCGCTCCGCTCGAAGACAAGATCCCCACACCCGTGCCGGGCGTCCGCAACCCGGTCCATATCGCGTATTACAACGCCGAAGGGGCGCTGCTCGACACCATGCGCTCCGTCTTCACGGGGCCGCAGGAAGACAACGATTTCTGGTATATCCGGCTTTCGCTGTTCAATTCCGATTTCATCGAACAATGCGAGAAGAAAGACGTCCTGCTTCAGCCGGACGATCCGGAATCCGCCTACAAGTACCGCTTCTGGCCCGTGGGAACGGAGAAGCATCCGGCGAAAGAGGGCGACAAGGAGCTGACCTTCGTCCTCCCCGGGATCGGCGGCTACGGTAACGGACACACCGCTCTGGCGGTGGCGGAACTGCTCCGCAACTCCGGACGCTATGTCGTTACCGTGGACAGCGCATTCACCCCCGCTTTCATGGAAAAGGCCGATGGCGGCAAGCTGCCCGGATTCGCACCCCGCGATGCCATGGCCATGAAAAATCTGCTGGATAAAATCACGGAAGATCTTTCGACGGGCGAGGACGCGCCGGGCCCCTTCGACCGCATCTCCGTCGTCGGCTGGTCCTTCGGCGGACTCCACACGCTGCATCTGGCTTCTCTCTACGAAAAGGAAGGCAGCACCGTGCCCATGCGTTTCCTGGCGCTGAATCCGCCCGCAGATCTCGACTACGCACTGAAGGCCGTGGACAAGCTGTCCCTCGTATCCGAAAAATGGACTCTGGAAGAGACGATCGAAAAGATCATTCCCGCCATGGGCGCTGTCCAGCTGGCTTCGGAAAAACCCGTGCCGCCCTTCGAGCCGGGACAGACGCCCTGCCCCAAACTCGAACTGGAGGAAGACCAGGCCAAGTTCCTCATCGCGCTCTCCTTCCGGAGTACGCTCCGGGACATCCTCCTGGCCCGCCACCTGAAAACTCCGCTGCCCGGTCTGAAAACCGGGACGGAAAAGGCCGACCGCATGGCCCTGCTGGAAGAGATCGACTCCGTTTCGTTCGGACGGTATGCGGACGAATTCCTGCTCCCGGACTGCGGCAGCGGCAAAGAACGGGACGTCCTGGTAAAGGAAACCGGTCTCCGCTCCCTGGAAAAAACGCTGAAGCAGAATCCGTCCATCCGCGTCATTCACACGGCGGATGATTTCCTGCTCTCCGAAGCCGACCGCTTCTGGCTCTCCGACACGCTGGGCGACAAGCTGATCTGGATGGATCAGGGCGGCCATCTGGGCAATCTTCACACGAAGGTCATGCGCGAAAAGATCCTGTCCCTGCTGGAAGAGTAAGAAACCGGAGCCCCCTTACCGGGAAACGCGGAACGTGATCAGTCCGCGGCTCCGGTGATCGGTGTTACGTCGAGGGTATAGACCTGTCTCGAGCCCTCGTGGATGGAATCGATGCAGACGGTCCGGCCGTCCCGTGACCAGTTGGGATGCAGATCGCAGCGGGTGGGGATCGGGTAGTTCGGATCCGCGTAGAAACTGCCGATCTCATACGGCTTTTTGTTGGCCAGATCGTACAGATACAGCTTACGGCAGTTGTCTTCCAGCGGATAGGAATCGGTCAGCATCCATTTTCCGTCCGGCGAAAAGGAGCAGTGTCCGTCGCCAGGGAAGATATCCTGCGCAATGACCTCGGTCTTGTGCGTCCGGTCGGTGTAATAATAATACTGCCAGCCGTGCGTATAGCGGTTGGAGAAATTGATGATGTGGTCGTTGTCCGTCCACGTGTAGTGGCTGCTCATATTTTCCAGGTTCAGCGGCCACAGGTCCGATCCGTCCCGGTTGGCCGTGAACATGTGCGTGACATGCCAGCCGGGCGTGCCGTCCTTGTTCCACAGACGCCACCGATGGAAGAAGGCGATCCGCTTGCTGTCCGGACTGAACAGCATGTGATTGAACCAGCCCGGCGTGTTCTCCATGTCGGACCGGAAATACTTCTCCGTGACCTGCGCCACGCTGATCACCAGCTTCGAAGTGTTGTTCTTCAGATCGACCAGCCACACGCCCTCGTCGTCCGGACACTTCACTTTCTCGTTCTTATCGAAAGCCCCGGGATACCCGTAGCCTGGCCGTTCCCGGTCGAGACGGGAGAAATTGAGGCTGAGTGCCCATTTCCCGTCAGGGCTCAGGCAGTAGACAGGACGGCAGATCGTCTGTTTTTCGCCCGTCTTCACATCCAGGATGCGCGAAACGAAGTGATCCCCTTCCCGGTCGTTGTAAATGACTTTTGTTTCAGCGTCGTTGAGCCACTGGAGCATGCAGCCCTGCTGCCAGCACCAGGAGTCGGTTTCGGCAAACGGGATGAACTTGTTGCCGTCCTGCAGATCGATCATGCCCAGCACGGCCTTCTCGCCGGGAACGGGCTGACGGGCCGTGAAGCCGATTTCCTGCGCCAGCAGATACCGTCCCGACTTGTCCCACGGAAATTTATCGAAATAGCCGAAGAAATGGTGTTTGGGGCCTTCGGTGACCCGCCGGACGGGAAGATGTTTCTGCTCGATCATGGTGACTCCTGTGAATTGATGATGCGGAAAGAGACCGGCTTTTCAGGCACGGTCTTCTCTCCCATACATTACACTCTCTTTGACGAATTTGCAAGGAGAATCACCGCGGGCGAATGCCGGTCACTGGAACATTTCCTGCATTCTCGACTCCGATGCGGCCGATCTCGATCAGGCGGATGTCATCGATAAAGATTTCTTCGCCGGGCTCGAACTCCTTCATATAGATCCGGAGCCGGACGCTGTCGGAATCGGCTTTGGTGGTGGTAATGACCGAGAAGGTCTGCCAGATCCCGCCGGAAAGTTTCAACTGCGGCAGATTGCGCCACTGCTGATTGATCCCGTTCTTTTCGGCGTAAAGAGCCACATTCAGATACCCCTCGGGGCTCAGCTGCGGAATGAACGCCTTGAACGTCGCCAGATACATGGTCCCGGGTTTGGCTTTGCCCAGGATCCAGAAGAGCGTGTCGTGTCCGCTGATGGAAACCATGAACGACTTCTTTCCTTCCGACGTGTTCTTCTCCGACACGGAAAGCGTGCCGCCCCAGCGGAGCTGCGGATGGATCTCGTATCCCTCCGTGATCCCCTGCTCCGCATTGCCGGCGGGAAGAAGATTCTCCAGATGATCGAGCGCTCCCATGGCATGGCAGAACTGACGGATCATGTCGGGCACGGCCGGATCGGAGGAAAGGCGTTTCAGCTCTTTTTCGACATCGGGATCGGAGGAGAACGCGGCGGCGGCGAGGATATGCGAGATCACCGCGTCGTCATACTTCTGACCGACGGGCGAAGCGCCCTCCGCTATATAGGGCTTGCTCAGATAATAGGGCTTGAGATTTCTGTCCCTGCTCAGCGCTGCGCCGATCCGGTCGTATTCCGTCTGATACTCCTTTGCCCGGGCCGCGCACTGAAGAAGCTGCAGCGCCTGCCGGGGCGTGTGGATGAATCCCTGATCGTCATACACTCCGGCGCCGAGCATGCGCAGACGCAGGAAGGTCTGCCGCCACAGGCGCATCAGAAGTTCCGCACGCTGCTTTTCCTGTTCGGTCTCCGCCAGCTCGACGACCATCTTCATGGCCTCGTCCGCCGCCTGGATCTCCTCCTCCCGCAGTGCGTAAATGCAGGAAACGTCCTTATACGTCATGTATACGGCCGGCGCGCTCCGGAACCAGGGCGTCTTCATGACCGGACCCGTGAAATAATCGTTCCAGATTTTGTAATAGGCTTTCAGGTACGGGGCGGCCTTTTCGCCCACGCACCGGACGTACCACTCCTCCTCCAGCTTTTTCATATCCTGATTGCTGTCCCACAGGAGCTTCGAGAGAAGATAATGCTTGGGGCCTTCATGGGCGTCGCAGGTCCAGCTTTCCCCGTAGTAGGCCCGCGCCTTGTGCTCGAACATATACTTGAGCATGTCCAGGTGATACGGCGCGTACATCCGGGGCGCCGGATAGGGATACCCCCAGGAGTAATCCCATACGCCCAGCAGAGAGGCTTTTTCGCTCCATTCCGCAATGACTTGCTTGTGCCGCGCCAGAAGCTTCGGATCGGCGCAGGAGTTGAAGTCGATGGTCAGGAAGACCACTGCGTTCGGATGCAGCTTGAAGGAGGGCGGCGGATACGTGTACGTATAGGCGAAGACCGACACCAGCAGATCCGGATATTTTTTGCAGACAACATCCAGCACCCGGTTTATGAACGTGAAATACGATTCCGACCGGTTGGAACGCCGGTTCTTATCCAGCTTCAGACACTCGGCGCATTCGCAGAATCCGTTGTTGTCGTTGGTCCCCAGACTCAATCCCTGCGTCCCCGGATTTTTCTCCAGGTATTCCAGCAGATTTTCCGCCGCGATCCTCGCCGTCTCCGGATTCGAATAGCAGGGCTGCCAGTGAACGTTCGGTTGTTTCGGATCCGGCGGCGCCGTGAGCTTTTCCCCGCGCAGGACGGGCATGATCGCCTTCGGCCAGGAGTTGTCCTTCCCGTATTTCTCACCCGGAAAGGCGTGCTTCGTCAGATCATGTCCGATCCGTATGCCCTGCCGCATGTTCTGCAAATGCCAGATCGTACGGATGTCATGGACCCTGCTGATATTCCAGGAGACGTCTTTCCCTTCGATGGTCCGCGCCGGAATGACCAGATCCTTCATGGGGGTGTAGCTCAGGCCGCACTCTTCCGGCAGGACCCATTCCGCATGGGCGAACTCCCGGATGATATGGTTGAACGCCCACTGGATCGAGGATTCCGTCCCCTCGATCTTCATAGTTCTCTCATCCGGGAACGTAATGACGAAATCATCCGCCGTCTTCAGCGATTTCACCGGCCGGATCTCCAGCACGATCCGGTTTCCGGGTACCTCGTCCCGCACCACGGGAAGATCGGCGCCCGTGATGGTCTTCAGCGTTTTTCCGAAGTTCGACACCGCCTTGACCGCAGCCGGGGATGCGTCTGCCGGAAGAATCAGAGAGCAGGATGCCCGATTCTCCTGAACCAAAGTGAAAACACGCTCGACCGCCGGTTTTTCGACGCATGACGAAGCGCATTTCTCCGGATTCTCCCGGGACGGACAGCAGCATCCGGCCAGGATCGAGGTCAGTAAAACCGCCGAAGCAAAGAGGGCCTGATTCATGAACATGATTGCTCCCCGGAAACTTTTTTAATGGCTGTACGAGATTCCGTCGAAGAACGGGATATTGAGAAACAGTCCTTTCGACCAGCTGGCTTTCGTATCGGCAAGTTCCTGGACATTCCAGGTCTGAATATTCCCCGCCATCATCAGCAGATTTGCCTGCCGGGAATGGGGCGTGGCAACGCCTCCGGCTTCGTTCGTTACAGGCAGAGGCGTCCCCGCGGTCGCATCGCTGATACTGATCCGATACCACTGTCTTTTACCGGCACCGCCCTGCCAGCTGTCCGCCAGGAGTCCGACGCTTCCCGTGTTTTTGACCTTCTTGTAGATCAGGCAATACCCGGACGATGTGTCCTGTTCCGTGTAGTACAGGGCAGTATTCACGTTATTCGACCAGCAGAAGAGACCGTAATAGGCAGCGGAAGAGTTTTCGACTGTCACCATGGAGGGACAGGAGAGATTCGTCTTGCGGAAATTGTTGAATCCCGTATTGTCGGTGGGATTGCCGCTGAAGAATCCGAGGCTGTTCATAAAGTGACCCCAGGTCGGGAAACCGGTTTTTCCGTATACCGGCACGGAGTAGTCGTCGTAGGCTTCGGCATATGCCATCAGAGGAAAGTATGTCTGCCGCAGCTGATTCATGCAGGTAATGCTGTGCGCCCGCTCCTTGACCTTGCCAAGCGCCGGCAGAAGCATCCCCGCGAGGATGGCGATGATGGCAATGACGACCAGCAGTTCGATCAGCGTGAAACGCCTCAGGTATGAGGTATGAGGTATGAGGTATGAGGTTCTTAATGCAGATTCCCGGTTCGTCATCATGATTACAGTCCTTTCTGAATTTTGGTTCTCATTGTAAGTTGTGCGGATCCCAGTATTCGAATCAGTTCTTCACAATCTGTGTGAAGACTGTTAAACTGCCGTTCCGTGAGGTTCTTTGAGGCGAAGAGAAGACGCAGCCAGTAAGATGTCTCCCGCGCCTCCTTGTATGCAATGGAAATCTTTGCCTGAAAATCCGGGGATGACTGGGCGCCTCTGCTTTCCTCCAGATTGGCTCCGATGCTCGTCCCGGATCTCAAGACCTGCTTGCTCAAAACATACTCTTTTTTCTTCTCGGAAAGATGCTGATACAACTTGACGATCCGCAAGGCAAACAAAAATGACTTCTCCATCATCAGGTTGCCGGAACTCTCTTTTACCTCATACTTCATACCTCATACCTCCTACCTTCTATTCGACTTCCATGATCTTCAGGTCATCGAGGTACACCTTTTCGCCCTTGAAGTAGTTTCTCAGATAGATCCGGAAGTACAGTTTATCCTTCGGAAGAGTCGGAGAAAGCACGGTGAAAGACTGCCAGACGCCGCCGGAAAGTCTGAAGGGCGTGAGTCCGCGCCAGGGGTGATGCGAGAGATCGGTGCCTTCGCATACGAGCTGCATGTATCCTTCGCCGCTGGGCTTTTCGATGAACGCCTTGAAGAAGACCACATATTTTTTCCCTGGTTTGAGGCCGGAGGCGTTGACCCGGAAAACGATGTTGTGCGAGTTGAGATCCAGTTCGAAGGACTTTTTCCCGGACGTCGCAAACTTCTCCGAAGCGGAAAGCGTCACCAGTTCCGGCGAGTCGTCCTTCACGAAATACCGGAACGACCGGGCGGTGAAGACCGGCGTCACACCGTTTTCCGCATCTCCCTCCGGCAGAAGATTCGCATGGGCGGCCGTGTCGCTCAGAAGTCTGGCCAGGGCCCGGACGAAGGACGGCAGTTCCTGCTTGACGGAGATCTTGCGCAGAAGTTCGTTCACGCGGGGATGCTCGGCGAACTCCGCGGCGGACTGGAGATGGCGGCTGAGGCTGGGATCGAAGTTCCGGTTGACCGGCGTCCCTCCGGCCTGCATGTAGGGTTTGGAAAGATAATGCTTCCGGATCCGTTTTTCCTGCGCAAGACGTTCGCTGATCTCATTATACTCCCGAATGTATTCCGGCGAACTCAGCACGGCCTCAAGCAGTTTGCACGCCTGTTCCGGGGTCTGGATCACTCCGCAGCAGTCGCCGACGCCCGCGCCGAGGAGGCGGAGCCGTATCCAGGTCTGCTGCCAGAGCCGCATGAGGACGCCGGCCCGCGCCTGTTCCTGCGGCGTCTCCGCCAGGGCGGCCACCTGCTTCATGGCCTCGTCCGCCGTTTGGATGTCGGATTCCCGAAGCGCGTAGACACAGGAGGTATCGTCATAGGTCATGAAAACCCCGGGCGCGCTCTTCCCCCACGGGGTCTCCAGGGCGGGACCGGAGAAGTAGTCGTTCCAGACCTTGTAATAGGCTTTGAGGTACGGTGCTGCCTTTTTGCCCACGCAGCGGACGTACCAATCTTCCTCCAGTGCCTTCAGATCTGCCTTGCTGTCCCACAGCAGTTTCGCGATGAGATACTGTTTCGGTCCCTCCAGACCGTCCACGGTCCAGCTTTCTCCGCAATAGGCTTTCCCGTTGTGTTCGGCCACACATTTCAGCATATCCAGATGGAGCGGAAGATACAGACGCGGCATGGGGTAGGGGTATCCCCAGGAGTAGTCCCAGATCCCGATGGCGGACGCCTTTTTGCTCCAGTCCGCAACGGCCTTCTTCTGCCGCTCCATCACCTCGGGCAGCACACAGCCGTTGAAGTCCAGCGTCAGATACACGACCACATTCGGGTGCAGCTTGAAGGAGGGCGGCTTGAACGTGTACAAATAGGCCAGCACGGAAACGGTCAGATCCGGATGCGTCTTGCACAGTTCCTCCATCACACGGTTGATGAACGTGTAATACGATTCCGACCGGTTCCCCTTCTCATTGTTGTCCATCTTCATGCATTCCGGACATTCACAATGGCCGGTGTTGTCGTTTGCGCCCAGGCTGAGTCCGGTGACCTCGGGGTGCTTTTCCAGATACTCCAGAAGGTTTTTCACCGCGATCTTCGCCGTCTCCGGATTCGAATAGCACGGCTGCCAGAACTGCCGCGGACTTTCCGGTTTCGGCAGGGACGTGATCTTCTTTCCGTTCAGGACCGGCATCATAGCTTCCGGCCAGGAGTTGTCCTTCCCGTATTTCTCCAGCGGGAACGCATGGAGTGTCAGATCATGCCCCACAAGGAGTCCCTGGTGCATGTTGTAGAGCCGCCAGGCCGGCGTCAGACTGTGTGTCCGGCTGATGGGCCACGAGATGTCTTTGACTTCGATCTTCTTCATGGGGACGGCGAGTTCGTTCAGCGGCGTATAGCTCAGACCGCAGTCTTCCGGCATGAGCCATTCCGCTCCGGCAAATTCCCGGAGGATGTGGTTGAAGGCCCACTGGACCGAGATCTCCGTCCCCTCGATCCGCATGGTCTTCCCGTCCGGAAAGTCGATGATGAAGTTGTCCTCCGTCTTCAGCGACTTCACCGGGTTGACGTCGAGCACGATCCTGCTTCCGGAGGGAGATTCCTTCACCGTCGGCAGCGCGGTCCCCGTGATGGTTTTCAGCGTTTCGTTGAAATTCTCCACGGCTTCCGCGACCGCTTTCGGCGCCTCGTCCGGCAGCACGATGGAGCACACCGCGCGATTCTCCCGGACCAGTTCGAACACGTTCCGGTCCACCGGCTTTTCTTTGCAGGCCGCAGCACACTCCGGGGACTCCTCGTGAGGGGCGCAGCATCCGGTCAGCAGGGCGGAGAGGATCACGGCGGGGACAAGAGAGATCAGACGGGTCCGAAACATGGCAGAGTCTCCTTCAATCGAGTGTGAATTTACTGGTCAGCATCCGGTAGTAGGTCTTGTAATAGGCGGCGTGGCCGTCCTTGAACAGCCAGTTGGCGCCGGAGCCGTGGACGTATCCGTTCTTGTAGTTGTCGGCGGCTGCAATATCCGTCCCCCAGTAAAAAAGCTGGCTCTGATATACGTTATCGCGCGAACACCGGACTTTTTTTCCGCCGATCCCGCTGTTGATGGCATCGTAATAGTACTCCCGTTCGCCCATGATCACGTTGCCTTTGATGTCCCGCAGTCTTTTTGAATCCAGCGCAGGAAGGTTCTGGGAGGCGACCGTTCCGCAGGTCGCCGAATAGGGGCGCGACGCAGCGTTGTTGTCCTCCGAGAACGTCATGGCATAATTGGTCTGGATGAACGGCGTCTGCGTGAGCCGGGCAGAACCGGCCAGCGCCGTCGGGCAGATATACAGGCTGGGCCCCTCGAAAAAGGTCAGAGTACCTCCGGTCGGTTCGTACACTCCGCTTTTCACGCAGGGGGCCGGCGCATAGTTGTAAAGGATCAGGAAGGAGGCGATCGAGGGGCGGTGAGGCGGAAGATAATCTTCGAAGTCGTTGCTGTAGGAGATCATGGCCACCCCGATCTGCTTCATCTGACTGCAACAGAGGATGTCCTGCGCCTTCTGCTTTGCCGAACCCAGTGCGGGAATCAGCATGCCCGCGAGAATCGCGATTATGGCAATGACGACCAGCAGTTCGATCAGCGTGAAACGCCTCAGGTATGAGGTATGAGGTATGAGGTATGAGGTTCTTAATGCAGATTCCCGGTTCGTCATCATGATTACAGTCCTTTCTGAATTTTTGTTCTCATTGTAAGTTGTGCGGATCCCAGTATTCGGATCAGTTCTTCACAATCTGTGTGAAGACTGTTAAACTGCCGTTCCGTGAGGTACTTTGAGGCGAAGAGAAGACGCAGCCAGTAAGATGTCTCCCGCGCCTCCTTGTATGCAATGGAAATCTTTGCCTGAAAATCCGGGGAAGACTGGGCACCTCTGCTTTCCTCCAGATTGGCTCCGATGCTCGTCCCCGCAGGGCAAAGGAAAATGACTTCTCCATCATCAAGCTGCCGGAACTCTCTTTTACCTCATACTTCATACCTCATACCTCATACCTCATACCTTGATGGCTGCAGCTCAAAACACATCAAAAGCAAGTAGTGTCCACCAGCAGCTCGATCAGAGTGAACTTTCTTTTTTTCATGATGTTTTTCTCCTATGTGAGTGGATTTTGTCACGGCTCATTATCAATACTTCCAGCCCTTGAAGCTGCGGGCTGCCTCATTGCTGATTCGGAAAGGAGTTGCCTTTCTTCCTCGAAGTGCATCAGGCACTGAAGCTGCCGGATGTCCACCGAACGGAGCGGGCATTTGTTCCGGAGAGCCAGCGCCGCCGCATAGCCCGCCGCTTCGCCCAGGCGGATGACCGTCCGGGACAGACGGCAGCTGGAAGCGGCCAGGCAGGAAAAGCCGCCGATCCGGCCCGCGACCAGCAGATTGTCCGTGCCTTCCGGCAGCAGAGAGCGGTACGGGATCCCGTAAGGCTGAACGATCCGCCCGGGATTCTTCGCGCCGTGCAGATCCATGTGGTGATCCGCAATGACGGTCAGATCGGGATGCTTCTGCGATTTCAGACCGGCGAGCAGGTCGTTTTCGTTGAGCATATAATGGCACTGGATCCGGAAGGACTCGCGGATGCCGGGCCGGACGCAGATGCTTTTCAGCCGGTAATTCCGTCCCCACGGGAAGTTTGTCTGCACATAACACCAGAAATCCCGGACGCGGCGCTGCATTTCCCGCATGCTGCTTTCCCGGTCCATGACGAAAAATTCCCTGCCCGCCATGGTCGGGAGCATATTGCAGTTGTAATCGCCGTTGGGGTATTCGGTCGCCACCATGGAAGCACGCCTCGGGGTACAGCCGGGAAAGATCTTTTTCGTATTTCCCGCGGGCGTGACCCGGAAAATGAGCGTGACGCCGTTGAGGGTTGCAATACCCGGCCGATCCGGAGCATCGGGCTCGTCATACTGCGATTTTGCTTCCTGTCCCATGAACAGACGGCATCCGGCGGAGGCGGCAAGCACTCCGCAGTTGTCGATCCAGATCTTCGCGGTGATTCTTCTGCCGTCGTCCAGGCGGATCGAGGATATATGTCCGTCGCGGCTCTCCGTTTCCGCGCAGGCATGGCCGGTGATGATCCGGCATCCGGCTTCCCGGAGCATCTGCCGCACACACCGGTCCAGCACGCGGGGCTCGAATATGACCCCGTGCCAGTAGTTCATGATTTCGGGGAAGGAACAGCCGTACGGGAAGCCCTGCTTCAGCGTATCGTCATAGTCCAGCGAGGGATCGATCCTGTACAGGCCGCCGGGAAAATCGTTCCGGGCCGGATCCTTCAGGCAGTAGTGCATGGCGTTGCGGTAGACTCCGCAGCCGCCGGGGACCTGACGCATCCTGTCGTACAGTTCGCGGGGCAGACCGTACGCGGCCCCCGCCACCGGTTCCCAGCAGTTGACTCCGCATACCGTGGAGTTGCCGCCCAGCAGACGCTCCTTTTCGATGAGAACGGTCCGGCATCCGGCCTGCGCGGCACGGAGGGCAGCGGCGAATCCGCCGGATCCGCCTCC
Source organism: Lentisphaeria bacterium (assembly GCA_017615635.1). GTDB lineage: Bacteria > Verrucomicrobiota > Lentisphaeria > Victivallales > UBA1829 > RGIG8244. Next base: position 7,356 of record JAFZZR010000191.1, on the reverse strand, counting down.
GACAACACAGACATCCGCCTTCAGTGTCGTATTCATTTTGAAGTTCCCTGCCTCTTTTTCATACCGGCTCTCCCGCTTCCCGGAGCCGTGCGGACAACGGATCTTTTCCCTGCGGGCCCGGCTCCCGTCTTCCGGCATTTCGTCCGGACGATTTCGAACAAGGCCGGATCGATATCCCGGTCGGAAGCCTTCTTCTTTTTCCCGCATGCATGGCGTCTGTCGGAACTTTCCCGAATGACCAGTTTCAGCGGGAGCGTGACCCGGACAGGCTCCGGATCGCCGGCGATCTTGTCCAGCAGAATCTTCAGCAGCGTCTCGGCGACTTTGCGGGAATCGAAATGGAGTGAGGTAAGGCTGATGGGAAGACAACGGCAGATAAGTCTGTCGTCCCAGCCGACAAGACAGAAGTCCTGCGGGATGCGGATCCCCGCCGTCTGAAGCTGCTTCATCAGGACCGCCGCCAGATAATCATTCTGAACGATGGCGGAATCGAACTTTTCCGGGACAAGAAACTCGCGGATCAGCCGCCGGAACACAGGTTCCCACTGGGCGGGAGTCAACGGTTTCAGGTTCAGAAGAAAGATCTCTCCGTCCGGACAGGCTTCCAGAAAGCTCTCATAACGCTGCTTGCAGCTGCGGGGAAGCTGATCGTATGCAGTTCCACCCAGCAGAAGCGCCGTTTTGCGGCAGCCGTTCGAACGAAGATGTTCCACCGCGGCCTGAACGCCCTCCGCAATACCCGCATCCACCGCGGAGCATTTCCGCTGCGGAGAGTTGAACGCGAAAACGATTTTCGGATCGTCCTGAAGCATGGTCTCCAGATGCCGGTTCAGGTGGGAATAATCGTGGGAAAAGGAAATGATCCCGTCCACTCCGTTCTGCTTCAGAGAACGGTAAAGATGAAGAAATTTTTCCGGGTTGTCGTGTGCCTGAACGGAAAGAATGCGGTACCCCATCCGGTCGGCCACCTGCTCGATCTCCGCCAGGACTCCGACCATGGATTCGGGAGCACGGGAATCGATGATGACGCCGATGATATTGCTGGCGCCGCCGCGCAGGAGCTGTGCGCTGGCATTGGGAACATATCCCAGGGACTCCGCGGCGGAAAAGATCTTCTCTTTGGTGCGGGCGGAGGCGCGGGCATACTTTTTTCTTCCCAGCACGGCGGCGGCGAGCTGGAAGGAAACCTGAGCTTTAGAAGCGACATCGCGGATCGTCGGGACCATATGCACACCGGGTTAGATAGAACGTTCTAGTCTTCTGTGAAGAATATATATGCCTTTTCCGCTTTGTCAAGACCTTTTTTCCGAAAAAACACGGTTTTTTAGCACGGCAGCCGAGCCTGCCTGTCACATCGAATTGTCCGGGTTTCCTTTTCGCTTGCATTTCATATCCGCCGGGATATATTAAGAAGTTCCGTTCTCACACAACCTGAAAACGAAAGGATCCTGTCATGAAGACCGTCTCCGTCCAGCCTCTTTCCGTAGAAAAATTCCATCGTTACGGCTCCTATGCGGCGCTCATCGATCCCTGTGCCGATGCCACCGGACCCAAGGATGCCCCCATCGTCTTTTTCCGCGACATGGTGCAGCAGGAGCTGTTCGGCTCGAATCCCTCTTTTTCCACCTGCCGCATGACCGCGCGCCCGCTGGTCATCGACGTCGGGGAATATCACAACCGGGCCTGCGAAGTCAGCATGCCGCTGGATAACGATGCGCTGGTCTGGGTGGCGGCGGCGGGCGCGGAGGCGGATCGTGTTCCCGTGGAGCGGATCGAAGTGTTTTATGTGCCGAAGGGAACGCTATTGATGCTGCGTCCGGGCGTATGGCATCACGCGGCATTTTCCGTGAATCGGAAGCCCGTGAATGTGATGATCGTCCTTCCCGAACGCGAGTACATGACCGACTGCATCTGTGCGCAGATCCCGAAGACAGAACAGGTCCGGATCCGCTTCCCGGAGAAAAAAGCCTGAGCGGAAGGCTGCCGCCGGAGGGGACGCCTCATTTCTTCCGCATTCCGGGCGGCAGCACGATCAGATACGTGATCTGCGCCGTGTTCCAGTACACGGAATCTCGCCCGGTGTCTGCACGCCAGCCGGACGGAAACGGGATTCCGTCCAGGATCCGGCGCAGTTCCTCCACACGGTAAGCACGGAGACGGGAGAGCCAGCCGTCCGTCAGAAGAAGAAGCGGAAGAACGGGGATGATCCAGGTGAAAAGAAGCCGTTTCCAGGAGAATTTCCAGACCAGCGGAGCAGTCAGGATCATGAAGGGCACCGAGTTAAACATCATGAATGCCTCCCATAGCAGACGGCGGCGCTGGGAATAGTCGAAAAAGGCCAAAGCGCGTCCCTTTTCCACGGCGGCAAGGATCATCTCTTCGATCTCTTCCGGCGAAAAATGGTGAAGTCCGGAAAACATCACATGAAGTCCTTCTTCGCATTCGATTGCGGCACGGGCGGACAGGGGGCGGTCGGCGGGGATCACCATCCCGCCGCTCAGATCTTCGATCTCCTTCCATCGCCGGTACGAGGGATAAAGATCGGTGAGACGGACCCGGAGAGTTCTTCCGAGCGACCGGGAAAGTTTCTGCGCGAACCGCCAGTCATACAACCCGCCGCCGGCACAGAGATCGGTGTAGACCGGAGGCAGATCCATGGTGCGGAAAAGGTCCCGCAGTCTATTCAGAGCGGGCCGGTAGATCCCGGAATAGATGTTGAAGAAACTCAGGAAATCAGTCAGCTGATCCCGCCAGAGAGCGGGGAACCAGTCGTGTTCGTGAAGTTCCTTGCCGGGATATCGTTTCAGCATTCGTGAAGGCTCCTCGCTTTATTTCCTTTTCCGCTCACTCTTCCGAAACGGCGGATCTCGACCGCTTCAGCGCGGACCGCCGGGACTTGGAGGCCAGCCGCCGTTCCTTCGAGGCTCTCGTGGGCTTCGTCGGACGTCTCAGCGCCGGGGCCCGCCGGGTTTGAAGAAGAAGCTGATGAAGACGCCGGAACGCTTCTTCCCGGTTCTGCTTCAAAGAACGCGAATTCCGGGAAAGAATAACAATGGTTTCCTCGTCTGGTTCTGCGCCCGCAGCCTCGGCAAGACGGCGTTTCCATCCTTCCGACAGGACCGGACAGTTTCGAAAGAAGAAACGGAGCCGGACGCCCGTTTCCGTCCGGTTCACATGCTGTCCGCCGGGTCCGGAAGCGGGCCGGTAGAACTCCTCCTGAAGGAACTCGGCAGGAATTTCCGGGAGGGCGGAGTGCGCGCGGTCTCCCCTTCCGTTGGAGGGATCGCTCTGTCCGGAGTCGCGGATCGTTTTCATGGCACTTCAGATAGAAGCCGGGACGCCCGCGGAAAATCAGGCGCCCGCTTCCAGCTTGGAGCACTCCTCCCGAACGAGCTTCTGGAGGTCTATCTTGCCGGCGCCCAGCATGGGAATGGATTCGAGCCGGACAAAATCGGTGGCCTTCGGCACCCAGAGATTGGGCATGCCCCGCTGATGGAGTTTTTCCACCATCTCTTCGGGCACCAGTTTGTCCGTGGAGTAGAAGACGACCAGCCGTTCCCCGCGCCGGGGATCGCGGCAGCCGCAGACCGCCACGCAGCGTTCCTCGCTCTGAAGAATCTCGTTGATGGCCATTTCCACCAGCTCGTGCGGGACCATTTCTCCGGCGATCTTGCTGAACCGGGCGAGACGGCCTGTAATGGTGAGATAGCCGTCCGGGCTCATGCTGGCCACGTCGCCCGTATTGTAGTAGCCGTTCTTGTCGATGACCCTGTCCGTGGCTTCCTTGTCGTCCAGATATCCCCGCATGACCAGCGCGCCTTTCACAAGCATGAGGCCGGGCGTGTTGGGAGGAAGCGTTTCGCCGGTATTCGGATCCACGATCTTGACATGGATCCCGGGAAGCGCGGCGCCGATGCTGCCCGGCATGCCGGCCTTCCGTCCCAGCTCGAAGACGGAGTAGGAAAGGTTGATGGCCACAATGGGGGAGAGTTCCGTACAGCCGAATCCTTCCACGATGGAAAGGCCGGTCTTTTCTTTGAACTTGTCCGAGATATCGGCCCGGAGTTTTTCCGCGCCGGTGACGACGAGACGGAGCGAATCGAACTGGCCCGGCTTCATCTTATGCATGTAGTGCTGAAGGAAGGTGGGCGTGGCCACCATGATCGTGGGCTTTTCCTGTTCGCACAGATTGCAGATCCCCTGAGCGTCCAGCGGATTGGTGATATAGGTCACCGGCGTCCCGATGATGCTGGGCAGCACGAACCCGATCATGAACCCGAACGCGTGGAAGAACGGCAGATTTCCCACCAGCTCGTCCGCCGGGGTCCAGTTGATGATCCGCCAGTAGCTGAAGAAATTGCTGTTCACGTTGTGATGCGTCAGCATGATACCCTTGGGCAATCCGGTGGAGCCGCTGGAGAAGAGGAGCACCACATCGCCCTGGAGATCGGTCCGCGATTCCGGAGAGTACTTCCGCATCAGCAGGGAGGTGGGCAGGAGCAGCGCATCCAGGAAAGCCTGACGCTTCATGGCGGGCGTGACCTTGCCGATCACGTCTTCCAGAATGACCATTTCGGGCGTGGGTTCCATTTTCAGCTTTTCCAGGAATTTCCGGCTGGTCAGAATGACCTTGAGTTTCGCTTTCTTAATGGCATGTTCCCGGGCCTTTTCTCCGGCCGTGAAATTCAGCATGGCGGGCACGCGGTCGGCAAACAGCGTTCCCAGCAGTAGCGCCGTGGTGGCGGTGGTGTTGGGCATCAGGATCCCGATGTATTTGCTCTTGGGTTCGTCCAGCTGACGGATGAGCTTCGAAATCACCAGGGCGCGGACCAGCATGGCGAATCCGCTCGGTGCCTTGGTCTTCGAGCCGAAATCCTTGAACGCCACGTGCCACGGTCTCCATCTCGCCCAGCGGGCAAACGCATAATGCACCGGCCGCTCACGGGGGAACGGATCCAGTTCCGCTTCAGCACCCATCTCGGAAATCAGCTGACGGAGCTGATACGGCGTCATGTCATGACTGACAGGGCGTCCCACGGAAACGGACAGAGGAATCGGGAACTGACGAGGCGGAGTGAAACGGAGTCTGCCGGAATAGAAGGAGAAAACGCTGCCCCAGAGCATCCCCACGCGCACAGGAAGCACAGGCACATTGATATCTTCGGGAAGCATTTTTGCGATCCCGGATTTGAACCGGCAGATGAGGCCGTTTCCGGAAACTCCGCCCTCCGGAAACACGCAGACGATATGCCCTTTCCGAAGAATGCTCCGCACCTGGGCGAAAAAGTCGGATAGCGCCTTGGGGTGCTCGCTGGGCGGTACCTCGATGACGCCGATGCGCCGGAAAAGATGATGGAGCACCGGCATGCGGTAGAATTCATGGTGCATCAGAAAATGCACATGCCGCTTCGTCAGCCCCATAAGGATCAGGGAGTCGAAAATGGATACGTGATTGGCCACCAGCATAGCGGGCCCGTGCTCCGGGATCCGTTCCAGTCCGTTCGCCCGCGCATTGTAGCAGGTATACCGGAGGATGAAAACGATGAGCTTCAGCCACCGATAGGGGAATGCGATGGGAAAGACAACGAAGATCAGCAGCAGTACCGACGTCCAGATAATCCATCCTTGTTCCATGAGATCACGCCTTTTCCTGAAGAAGTTTTTCCACGCCCGCAAGTTTCACGCACAGGCAGAACAGTTCGATCGCTGTCTTCAGCTCTTCCGCCGAAGGATACGTCGGCGCGATCCGGATATTGCTGTCCGCCGGATCCCGGTGATACGGGAATGTGGCGCCGGCGCCCGTCATTTTCACGCCGGCCTGTTTCGCCAGTTCCACGGTGCGGCGGGCGCATCCCGGGAGCGTGTCGACCGCCACGAAGTATCCGCCCTGCGGCTTCTGCCAGAAGGCCAGGCCCGAACCGCCCAGCTCCCGTTCCAGCGTATTGAGCACGATATCGAATTTCGGACGGAGTTCATCGGCCATGCGGCGCATCTGAGCACGGACACCCTCGGCATTTTTCAGGAAGCGGACCGTCCGCAGCTGATTCACCTTGTCGTAGCAGATGATCTGTATGCCCATGTGCTTCTTGACCTCTTCCAGGTTGCCCGGGCTGGTCGCCAGAAGCGAGATGCCCGCCCCGGGAAGCGTGATCTTCGACGTGGAGAAAAAGTAATAGGGCCGATCGGGATTCCCAGCTTCGTCGCACGCCTGGAAAATATCGCGCAGATGCCGTTCCCCGTAGATGTGATGCACGCCGTACGCGTTGTCCCACATGATCCGGAAGTCCGGCGCCGCCGTCTTCATGGCCGCCAGCCGGCCAACGGTCTCGTCGCTGTAACAGATCCCCTGCGGATTCGAATACAGAGGCACGCACCAGATCCCCTTGACCGATTCATCCGACATGACGATACCTTCCACGAAGTCCATATCCGGTCCTTCGGGCGTCATGGGAACCGGGATCATTTCCATGCCCAGCTCCTCGCTGATGGCGAAATGCCGGTCGTATCCCGGCGCGGGACAGAGAAAGCGAACCTTGTCCAGTTTTCCCCACGGACGATTGCCATGGGTGCCGAACAGCATGTGGCGAACCAGAGTGTCGTACATCAGATTCAGACTGGAATTCCCGCCGATGATGATCCGCTCAAACGGAATGCCAAGCAGCTCGGAAAAAAGTTTGCGCGCCTCCGGGATCCCCAGCGGTCCGCCGTAGTTGCGGACGTCCGTCCCGTCTTCCGACACATGACTGTCCAGCTTTTTTTCCAGGAGTTCGCCGGAGAGATCCAGCTGAGAGGGCGCCGGCTTGCCCCGGGACATATCCAGGTTCAGGCCGCGGGCGCGAAACGCCTCGTATTCCTTTTCCAGGGAGACTTTCATCTCCGCAAGACTCGCTTTCGAACAAGCCTTCACATCGTTCATGACGCAGACTCCTTTATCATATCGAATAAAATACTTTTCAGGTTCTGTCCGGCGGGGAGATCCGGGATATCCCTGCACCGCCGGAAAACATCGCGGACATACGGGCCGATCCGGCCGCCGAAGTGCTAATATACCATTCCTTCTCATAAAAATCAAGAAACTTTGCGGAAAATCAGGCCTTCGCAATGACCCGGTATTTTCCTTGAAAAGCGAGAGTCGCCGATGTACATTACCTCAAACACAAAAAAACGGATATATTCGCATGGCAGAACCCGCAAATGGAAAAACGGAAAATGAGACACAGAAATCCCATAAAAATGCGAAAAGGGGGTTTTTAGAGACCTTTTTCTGCGTGAGGGACAGAGGTTTTGAAAAAGCGTTTTTGTAAGATTTTAGTTTTTCCGCTCAGATGCTACCGAAATCGAATTGCATTTGGATGG
>JAFZZR010000190.1 GCA_017615635.1 Lentisphaeria bacterium | reverse complement strand
CCATGTAGTGCTCCAGCCATACCGGAGAATTGAGGTCGATCATGCAGAGCAGCTTCGCGTCCGGCATGGCCTGGGAGAAGTCGCGGACCATCTGGTCGAACGGATTGAAATCCAGGTGATCGAACCATTTCCAGATCGGCGGATACGGACTGTACGGCGTTCCCCGGGAATTGACCGTGTGCGCGGGAAAGGTGCAAATGGTGTCATACCCGGCACGGGCGAACCGTTCTATGGTGTTGAGCGGGGCGATGAATGAGCGGTATGCCAGAAACGGCGGTTTTTCACGCCCGGCATTTTTTTTCGGTGCAGCCATGATATTCTTCTCCTGAGCTGAATGATAAAATCGATTTCACTGATTGACCTGTGCGATCCCGCCGACCGAATTGTTCCACAGATCGTTGAAAAAGCATGTATTGCATCTCCAGCGGAACGGGGTCGTTTCCGCACTTCCGGTCAGATAGACCGCATTCATTCCCTGCGGATGCGACTTGTACATTCCGATATCGTATTTATTGGAGAGTCCGGTTTTGTAGTTTATGTTAAGGTACTGATTCGTTCCCCTCGTGATATTGTATTTCCAGTTGTCACAGAAGACGATGGTCTTCCCTGCGTATGTATTTTTCTGCGTCGTTTTGGAATACCAGATGCAGTTCGCCGAATTCCCGCCCTCCGAGCCCTGCATCGGCGATTTCGTCGCCACTCCGTCCTTCCAGCCGAATCCCCGGTTCATGCCGTAGCTGGCGGTCCGGATCGCTATGTTGCTGAAGATGCCGTTTTTGCTGTTGTCCGAAGGACAGGCGATCATGTTGGAAAATGTTCCTTTCTTTTCCTTGTTGAAGTAGTCCATAAGGATCCACTCGACCCAGCTGCGTCCCCATCCGGAGATATCCTGCCGGTAGTAGTGCATCACATATTCATCGTTGTCGGAGGCATACATGGCCCAGTAGTAGTAGAGCTGTTTCAGGTTGCCGAGGCAGGAAATGGTGTTGCCCGCCTCCTTTGCCTTGCCCAGCGCGGGCATGAGCATGCCCGCCAGCACAGCGATGATGGCAATGACGACCAGAAGCTCAATGAGGGTGAACTTTCTTCTTTTCATGGTTCTGTTTCTCCTATGGTTGTGTGTTTGTGCAATATCATAAGCCAAATAGGCCAAATAGGCCGAAACAGGCAGATTTTTTTCTTTCATCTTTCCTCTCTCCTTTTTTCTCTCTTCTTTCTGTATTTTGCCTCGATCAGAAGATGTTCCGTCCTGTGTCCGGGATGAAGCAGGAGATCCAGCAGAGCCGAGGCAATTTTTTCATAGCCGGGATCGAATGATTCGATGCCCAGTCCTTCGAACAGGGGCTCCCCGTTACCGCCGTGGATCATCATAGGGATTCCCTGCTTCAGAAGAAGAGACTGAACGGACGCCGCATACAGAGCATCGTCGATATAAAGGAAGTCGGGTCGCTGAGGCAGGATCATTTTTTTCATGGCCAACCGGGCCCGGACGCCGGGATCGCGGATGGACTTCGGATATTCGAAGATGAGTTTTTCATTTGCTTCCAGTCCATTTGCCAGGAGTGCCTGAAGAAATTCACGGCGCAGAGTCTGCTCCGTCGGCGCCGCATGCCAGTCATGCATGGTTCCGAACCGCCGGAACCCCCGGCGTCCGGCGTCCGCGATCATTTCGGTGAGGGCGCGGAGCCGGCTGGTCCGGACGTACGGTTTGCCGGGCAGACAGGGTTTCTCCATGAAGACCACGTTATCGGCTTCGGCGAACAGGGCGCGCACTTCTTTTCTGAGGCGCGGATAATCGTGGGCGCAGCAGATGAAACCGGAGACGCCGTAGCGCTGGAGCATGAGGTAATCCTCTTTCATGTGCGCGATGTTGTCATGGGAGAAGCTGGTCATGATGCGGTATCCGGACTCTGCGCAGACACGTTCGATTTCCTGAAGGAGCCGCATGGTCCGGTAGCTGGCAAAGGAATCGATGAAGACGCCGATAAGCTTCGAACTTCCGCCGGCGAGGATGGATGCGGCCATGTTGGTTCGGTAATCGAGTTTTCGGGCGGCGTCGAGGATGCGTTTGCGCGCCTCCGCGCCGACGCGGATCTGATCGCTGCCGCCGTTGAGGACTTTTCCTGCGGCGGAGCTGGAAACATTCGCCAGTCTGGCAACATCCGTCAGGGTAACCTTTTTCATAAAAGCGGGGTACCATTCATCAGTGTTTATGATATGGCGCAATATCATAATTATATCCGGTTTTTCGGAAATGTCAACCCGTCCGCGGAAAAAAGCTCTCTTTTTTACAAGCCGATTTGCAAAACGAAGGGAAAATGCTACATCATGGGGCATATGGGATTATCCCGTATCCGAAACCTTTTCAACAAAACAACAAGGAATGCGAAAATGAAAAAGCTGATCCTCGCAATGACGATGCTGGCGACGGCACTTGTCATGACCGGCTGCGGAAACAAGGCCGATGAAAACAAGACCCCGGAACAGATCAAACAGGAAGTCACCAAGATGGATGCTTCGGAGATCCAGTCTGTGATCGCCGATTATCAGAAGGCCATCGAAGAGAAGACTGCCGAACTGCAGAAAGAAACCGAAAAACTCAAAGGTCTCGATCTTTCCGAAGTGGCCGGCGAGAAGGGCAAGGCGATCAAGGATAACATGGCCGAGCTGAGCAAGTCCATCGATAAGCTCAAAGCCAACATGGAAGCCTACGCAGAAAGCCAGAAGAAGAAATAATCGACGGCTTTTCTGTCCGGGATAAAAAGGATCCGTCTGATTCCGATTTCAGGCGGATCCTTTCTCCTTTTTGACGGAACAGGAAACGGCCGCCAAACTTTTTCCGCTTCGATGTCCGGCTGTATTTACTTGATTTTCGGAAAAAGAGAGTTATAGTAATTGGGATTTTAATATCTGTGCGGTAAACGGGTATATGAATCATTCCTGTAACGAATAACAGAAAAGGATCGGAAAAGAAAGGAATCGAAAAAATGCAGCTGGACCTGAACTCAAGATTGATGCGCATAGGAATCTTTTACGACGGAAACTACTTTTATCACGTAAGCAATTACTACTGTTACGCCCATCCCCGCCGTGCCCGGCTCAGCATCCCCGGGATCCATGAATTCATCAAGAAAATGGTGTCCGAGAAAGAGCATGTGGATGAACGGCTCTGCCAGATTGTGGACTGCCATTATTTCCGGGGACGTCTTCCGGCCATGGAAGCCAACGCCCGGCGCATTCTGCTGAACGAACGGATCTTCGATGATATTCTCATGCGGGAAGGCGTGGTGACTCATTACCTGCCCATGTCTCACGGCATGGAAAAGGGTGTGGATGTGTCCCTGGCGCTGGAGACGCTGGAACTGGCGATATTCAAGCAGTTCAATATCCTGGTGCTCATAGCCAGCGACGGCGATTACGTTCCTCTGGTCCGCAAACTGAACTCTCTGGGCACGCGGGTCATGGTGCTGGCCTGGAATTTCGAGTACATGGACGACAACGGGAATCTGCGTTATACCGGCACAAGCCAGAAGCTGCTGAGCGAAGTCTCTTATCCTCTTATCATGGACCAGATCATCGACGGCAAGATCCGGATCGACCGGATCAACGTGGATTCGCTGTTCGTCCCTTCTCAGCAGAATCAGAACAGCCGCTGGAACGGCGGGGAAGGGGAAGATCCCGGCACGGACGATCTTCCCGACGAGGATTTTTCGCATCCGGAGTCAGGGGACATCCCTTCGGAGGCGGAAGATATGCCGGTCGGAGAAGGGATCCCGGACGCAGACCGGCCGCTGCCGGAGGGAGGATCGGCGGATGCGCCTTCCGCCGCCGCCATGATGCGCGGACGGATCGTCCAGCTGAAAAACGGATACGGCTTCATTTCATCGGAGGGGCTGCAGAAGAATCTCTTCTTTTTCTGGGAGGATCTGGAGAATATCGATTTCAACGATCTGCGGATCGGCGATGAAGTGGAATACGAACCCGGACGGAACGACCGGGGCGACTGTGCCCGGCGTATCCACAGGGTGTGATCTGACCGGAGGCGCCGCATGTCGAAGAGCAAGGGGATCATATCGCAGGTCGGAGAGGCGACAGCCCGGATCTTTCAGAATATCTACGGGTTGATCGAATTCACCGGCGAAGTCGTCTCCGGGATCGGCGACGCTTTTCGTCATCCCTCCCGTGTCCGCTGGCGCGAGACGATTTCCTGCATGAACCGCTGCGGGGCGGACGGAATGCCCGTAGTAGCCCTGATCTGTCTTCTTACGGGCGTGATCCTGGCTTATCACTCCGCCGTTCAGATGCACAAATTCGGGGCGGATGTCTTCCTCCCGGCCCTGGTGGGCTGTACGATGGTACGGGAGCTGGCGCCGCTGATGACGGCCGTCATGGTGACGGGCCGGTCGGGATCCGCCTTTGCCGCCGAGATCGCCACCATGAAGGTCTCGGAAGAGCTGGATGCCCTGACGACCATGGGGCTTTCCCCCGTGCGTTTCCTCATCATGCCCAAACTGATCGCCATGCTCTGCATGGTCCCGCTCCTTACGGTGGTCGGCGATTTCATCGGGATCGCCGGCAGCATGGGCGTGGGGGTGATGGAGCTGAATATGAGCTGCGAAACCTATCTTCAGCTGACGCGTCAGTGGATCGCCCCCAAGTATGTGATGGAGGGCGTGCTGAAGTCTTTTGTCTTCGCCTGGCTCATCACCGTTTCCAGCTGCTGGTGCGGATTCCGCACGGGCAGCGATTCCGTGGCCGTGGGAAATGCCACGACCCGGTCGGTGGTGACCAGCATCCTGCTGGTGGTCCTCGGGGATGCCTTCCTGGCGAAAGCGTTTTCGGTTATTTACGAAATAGCGGACTGAATCATGGAAAACAACGATATACCGGCCATCGAAGCGCGCAGCCTGACTATCGGATACGGCAAGCGTGTGGTCCAGAAGGACCTGTCGTTTGCGATCCGGTCCGGAACCATCACCTGTATTCTGGGCGGATCCGGATGCGGCAAGAGTACGCTCATGAAGCATCTTTTCGGACTCTACCGGCCTCTCTCCGGGGATATCCTGATCCAGGGAGAGAGCATCGTATCGGCGTCGAGCGAGGAAGACCGGCATCGGATCATGCGTCATTTCGGCGTGGCGTATCAGAACGGCGCCCTGTTCCGTTCGATGAGCGTGGCCGAGAATGTGGCGCTTCCGCTTCGGGAGTTCACGAAACTCAAGGAGCCCGAAATTCAGGCCGTCGTGCAGAAAAAACTGCAGCAGGTGGGACTCGACGGTTTCGGCTCGTTCATGCCCTCGGATCTGTCCGGCGGTATGGTCAAACGGGCCGCTTTCGCCCGGGCCATGGCTCTGGATCCGGCCATCCTGTTTTTCGATGAGCCTTCCGCCGGACTCGACCCCATCAGTTCCGCCAATCTGGACCGGCTGATTCTGGATATCCGGGAGCAGACCGGGGCAACGATCATGATCGTCACGCACGAGCTGCCCAGCATTTTTACGGTGGCGGACCGGATCATCATGCTGGGCGCGGGGGCAGGGGGGATCATCGGAGACGGTTCCCCCGCGGACTTGAAAGAACATACGGACTCGGATTTCGTCCGGTCCTTCTTGAACCGCCGGACAGGCGATCCTGCGGCGGATATGGACAACGCAAGGAGCTGATTTTATGCAGGAGAACAATTATTTCAAACTGGGACTGTTCGTCGTCGTGGCGTTTTTCCTCTTTTTCGCGGGCCTGATCTGTCTCGGTGTCATGGACCAGTTCAAATCCAAGGCCTATCTCATGACGCAGGTCTCCGAATCCGTTCATGGCCTTTCCCGCGGCTCCTCGGTCCGTTTCCAGGGCGTGCCCATCGGAAAAGTCACGAACATTACCATCGATGCGGGAACCTGCCTGGTGCAGATCATTATGGAGATCAATCTCGACAATTTCCGTGCGGCGGCAACGGGGCCGGATGTCGGGGATCTGCCCGTGACCGATGACGATCTCTATGCGCGATTGAACAAGGAGATCCCGGAGGAAGGGCTCCGCTGCCGTATCGAAGGGGAGGGCATCACCGGCATGAAGTACATCGAATTCTTCTACGAGACGGAGCCGCAGCCTCTGAAGAAAGAGGACTACGGCTTTGCCCAGCACCGCACATACTATGTACCCAGTCTGCCCTCCCTGATGAGCGACCTGCGCACGTCGGTCGTTTCCATTCTGGACAAGCTGGATTCCGTTGACTACAAAGGGATCTCCAACCGGATCAACGTGACTCTCGACTCCGCAGACCGCTTCCTGAACGATCCCAAGATCGAAGGAATCCTGGCTCATCTCAATACCGCCACGGATGAAATCACGAAGACCATAACGACCCTGAACAAAACTCTCACGGAAGAACGGGTCTCGCAGCTGCTGGAAGACAGCGGGAGGACGGTCAATTCCATCGGCGAACTCTCCCGGAAACTGGATGAGGAGATTTCAGGCGCCGATATCGACGAGACGGCCCGCAAGGTGCGGTTCACCCTGGATTCCCTGCGGAGTACCAGCGATAAGTTCATCCAGACCATGAACAAGCTGGACGGCGGGATCGATGCGGCCGTGGAACTGATCCAGACTCTTGACCACGATCCCGCTTCCCTGATCCGGGGCAAGGTCCAGACGGAGGAGCTGCGCTGACGTGAAGATCACGACCCATCTCTGCAAGACCTCGGATCTCGGGACCAGCGGAAACCTCTTCGGCGGACAGCTGATGTACTGGCTGGACGAGGCGGCGGCCGTTTATGCCATTCGCGCCATGGGCGAGCGCAAGGTGGTGACGAAACGGTTTTCCGAGGCCGTGTTCCAGAAACCTATCTATCAGGATGAGCTCGTGGAATTCTATTGCACGGATCCGAAGCCGGGAAACACGAGCCTCTCTTTCCGCGTGCTTGTCAAGGTCGGCGATGAGATCCGTTTTCAGACGGAGTGCACCTTCGTGGCCGTGGACGAGCACGGCCGGAAGAAACCGGTGGACTGGTCGAAGTCGCCGCTGACGAACAGGCGTCTTGACGATTGATCCGTTCCCCGGACTGCGCTTTCAGACCGGCTTTTTCACCGTCATCAGTATGTGTTTGTCCAGCACCGTCAGGCTGTTTCCGGAATCCATGACGGCCCGATGCAGTCCCTCATAAAGGCGGCTGCGCCAGGGCTCCGGCGTTGCGAGATGGTCGCTGTGAGTCCCGCAGAATGCAACATATTCATCCGCCGTATAAACATGCGTGGTATGGAATTCGCACTGCCGCCAGTCCGTGTAGCCGTATTTCAGGGCGTTCCCGTATCCGAACGATCCGTGCGTATACGGTATTTCCGGCCTGAAATACTGATCATAGACTTTCTGGATCTTTCCGTACAGCACGGGATTCGGCGTCCGGTAGTCCCTTTGAGTCAGGAACATGGCGAGCATCCCGCCCGGCTTCAAGAGCGCGAAGGTCTTGGAAAACGCCGTTTTCTCCGGAATCCACTGGATCGTCGCGGCGGAATAGATGAGTTCGAATTTCCCGTCCCCGAAATCATGCGTAATGAAGTCGTCATGTATCAAATGAAAATTGGCTCGTTCGCCATATTTCTTCTGCAGAACTCCTGCAAAATTCCGGCCCAGCTCTATGCCGGTGTAGGCGCATCCGGTGTCCAGCAGCGGTTCCGTTGCCTGACCCGTGCCCGGTCCCAGCTCCAGAACGGAACTTGCCGCCGTTGTCCGGCTTTGTTCGATCAGGGCGGTAAAAAGCTCCGGACAATAGCGCGTTCTGTATCTGTCGAACGCCTCCGGGACGGTGTCGAACAGGAGCCGCAGATCTTTTTCCGTCATTTTTCGTGCGTTGGGAACTCGTCTCACTTCATCCTGTCCTTCGGAACGAGATCGAAACGCATTACATGATCATCCTTGAAAAAACCGTTGCCGACTTCTTCTTTTTCGCTGTACCACCGGTAAAATCCGGCGCGGCAATAGGCCTTCTGCGCCCGGAGGTTCCCTTTGTTGACGTTCAAGGTTATGAAGGTGGCCCCGTTCCGCCTTGCTTCATCGATCACATGATGGAGCGCCATGTTTCCGATGGAACGGCCATGCCAGGGGAAATCCAGATACAGCTTTTCCAGTCTCGCCATTCTGCCTTCTTCGCTGCCGCATAAATGCCAGCAGATGTACCCGATCGGGTCTTCCCCGTTCAGAATAAGGACAAATTTCATCCCCTCGCCGAATTCCTTCCGCAAAACGGCATCGTCATACATCATGCGCATCATGTACGGGATCTGTTCCGCCGGGATCAGCCCCTCGTAGGTTCGGGGAAAAATCCGCCCGGCAAGTTTTTCGATGATCCCCAGCTGATCGGCATCCGTGATTTCACGAAACCGTATCTCCGCATTGTCTTCGCTCATGGATCGCTCCTCATTTCATTTTTGTTACAAAAAAGTCAGGCCTTCGCTCATGTCATGTTCATCATTGCCGGGAAACACACCTGTTTTGTCCGGCGAACCGTTCCCTGTATGCGGTTGGCGACATGCCGGTCTGGTCTCGGAAGAAGCGGGAGAGATAGAAAACCGAGCTGAAACGCAGCATCCCGGCAATATCGGAAATGGTGATATCCGGATCGGCCAGCAGCGCGGTGATTCTTCGCAGAAGTTCGGACTGGATCAGTTTTTTGGGCGTGGTCCCGAGGGCGCGCCGGATGCGCCGGGAAAATGCCTCCTGCGTAATCCCTTCCTCCTCCGCAAGCTCGGTCACGGTCAGCTGTGCGCTGCACCGCTCCCGTATTTTCAGAAACAGCGGGGAATACGGGCCGAGCTCATTGCGCCGGACCGACGGCCAGTGCGCCTGGCAGAAATCCATTATGGCGGCCTTGAACCGGACAACGGAGCGGAATTCATCCTCTTCTCCGAAAATATCCCAGATCCGGGCCGTCAGTTTCGGATCATGCCCGGAACGGATCCCGTGCATCCCGTGGTAGAGGTCCATGCCGGGGTAGAGTTCCAGGTTGAAGTGGAACGTCATGAAAGTGATGTCGTCGGTGAACAGATATTCCGCCGGTGTCTCGTTCGGGATGAAGTAGAAGTGATCCTTTTTCAGCGGGAAGGTCTGGCCGGACGCCGGATCGCGCACGAAGTCCTTCTGCTTTCCTGTTTCGGTATGCACCAGGAAAAAGATATTCCGGGGAAAGGTACAGATCTGATGGAAGACCAGGCGCTCGTACGCGATATGGTTGAATGTCAGATCGCACCGTCCGTTCAGGCGGCGCAGCGGTTTTCGGTTGATGAGGATCATAAAATCATATATGAATGTCAGATTTCTGCATTTTATTTTCCTTTTCGGT
>JAFZZR010000189.1 GCA_017615635.1 Lentisphaeria bacterium | reverse complement strand
TCGTCGGGAAAACCAGATTTTCGGAAGAAATGCCGCGCCACGATGATTCCGGGGTAACCGACACATAAGAAACGTAAATTTCCTCCACCGGATACTTTCCATATTTGTAAGATATCATCAGTTGGTGCTTCTTCGTCAACAGCGAGAATAAATCCTTGTTGCATTGCAGCAAAATTCCGATGGGAGAATATCTGAAATTTCTCGGTATATCGTATTTTAAGCGAAGATGGGCACTCAATCTGTCTTCATCGCCGTTAAAAAGATATATAATGGGATTCAGTTCCGTCTTGAGGGCCGGTTTATCCGAGAAAATGATCCGTTTCAGCGCGGCAACGTGCTTCGCCGCGGAATCCGGCGCGTAAAACATATCCCGCGAACCGGATATCCAGCGCGGGAAGAAGGCCATACCGAACATCATCAGAAGAAAGGCCAGCCCGAACATCGTGACGATCTGCCCGCAGAGGACGGTTTTCGAATTCACCTGTTTCATACTTTATCCTTCCTTCTTCGATCGGTCAGATGGCATATACGGATAAAATACCACGCCCGCATAAAAAGTCAAGTTCCGGATCAGCATCGTCAACATAAATGTGCGGATGATGCTTTGGGGTTGATCAGCGGACGAATCGATCCCCAATAAACGGGCGATATATTTCTGCCGCCCTTTCAGGGCTTGGATCGTTTTTGGGGGCCATATTCCCGGGGCTGCATCCACTGCGCGGATTCCACCCCGGGCTTTCTTCCGCCGCCCCGTCGGGGCTGATGTTCCCCGGAATATTGCAATCGGTCAGACGGTTTGCCATCCCCCTCCGTACATATCCGTACTCCCCCGCTCCGCCCCGGCCAGCCCTGAAAGGGCGGCAGATCATAGCCAGGGGATTATCCCCTGGTCAAGAGACAAAGAAACAAATCAAGCCCCAAGGGGGCGGCAGAACACAGCCTTACCTGGTGGTGTTCACCGGAACCCTCCGGCCCCGGCCTGCTTGTAACTGGATCGGCTCCTCCGGCATTTCCGCGGCGGGATGGAATTTCCACCGGATGCAGCCGTAGTAAACCATGCCGTCCAGTATGCCCGACACGTCTTCCGCCGGGATCTTCTTCAAATTCAGGCTGAAGGTGATTTTTCCATCCTGCTGCCGTTCCGGGCCGCCCCAGGAATGTATTTCCTCGTTGGGGACCGGGGCTGCATATACTTTTCCCTCGAATGACCCCAGCATATACACCTTCTGCTCCGGCACGTCAACAAGATAATCCCAGTCCTTGTCCTGAAAAAAAAGGCGTCCGTCCTTCAGCCGGTAGAGATTGAAATGTGTACGGCCTCCGTAATTGACGAAGAGCAACTGACGGAATACGCTCTTTCCCCGGGAAAAGGAAAGCCGGTAATTGTATTCCGCCAGAAAGGGATGAATAGACTGAGAATCGAACGTGATTCTTGTATCGCCTTCCGGCGGAAGGGGTGTGCTGTCCCATTCGCCCCGGTAGCCCGCCGGATCCCTGCTGTAACAGGCGATCGAGACCCCGATGGAAAGAACAGAATCGATTACCATAACAGGCGGCAGAAGGAGGAAAAAAAGCAGGATGGACGGCACCGGATTGTACTTCTTTTCCGCGCCGAATTTCCGGCGGATGAACAACCCGGCCGGGATGATGACCAGAAACGCCGCAAGCAGAGGCAGACAAATTTGCAGCCAGAGCGGGATCATGAGATACTCGCCCGAACGTTCGAAAGGCAGACGCCGAACGGCGGAAAAGAGCATTCTCCAGACCGCCGAATAAAAAACGTAGAGTCCCAGAGGGACCGTCTTCAGGGCAATCATCCATGCGCCGTTTTTTCTGCGCGTCCCGGGCACGATCCACAGCACGGCAGGCACGATCATCAGAATCAGAAAGAACACAAGTTCGGTAATAAGAATGTGCATGACTTGTTGTCTCCTTTTTCTACCTCACTTCTGCGATCCGCCGGACAAACTTGCGTTGTCTCCGTTTTCCGGCCGGTCCGGGACTTCCGCCTCCACCAGGTCGAATCCCCTGTCATCCGTCTTCCGGCCGCCCAAATCTGACTTCATGCACGTTCCGTCCGAGTACTTGCCGTCCCTTCCGGCGGAATAAAAACGGATGCCGCGGACCATGTGTCCGGATTCCCGGAACTCGCCCTCCCGGACGTGAAACGGCTCTCCGGTAAACGGGTCCTTCGGGATCTCCGCGCTTTTCAGGCCCAGATGCCGCAGGGCCGTCCTCGCCGCGCGGATCTGTGCGATCCCATTGAACAGGATCGCATTGGCGCCGTCAAAATCGAAATCGAGCATAGGCCGGGAGAGAAGAAAATACTTCGGAAATTCGTCCGGAGCAAAGGGACGGAAGTCTTCCTGCTGTCTGACTTTGTCGATGATCCGCAGATTTCGCTTCGCCAGGAAGATCCATTCCCGTGTCCACGGAATGGCAAAAAGGAGAGGCATGCGCCCCTCGCTTGTCCGGTATTTCGCCAATCCCTCAACCGTCCCCTGAATGAAGCTCTCGATGATGTCGAGACCGCATGCGCTTTCCTGGATCCAGGCGCGCAGCCAGACGCGACGAAGAAGAGCCTCCTCTTCCTGCAATTCCGCATCCAGTTTTTCCAGCTGCTCCGGCGTCAGTTCCGTACGGGAAAGAAGCTCCGAAAGCGCCGTCAGGCGGACATGTTCGCACGAAACCGCCAGCAGTCCGCTGATCAGGAAGCCGTCAAGATCCATCATGACACGGCTCTTCCTGAAATCCTCCAGCGCGCCGGACACGTCGCCGGACGCCGCCTTTTCCTGGATCCGCATCTTCCAGATATGAACAAGCGTCCTGTTCAAAGACACGTCCCGAAAGTGCTGCGAGACCAGCATCGTTTCCGTATTCCAGGGAGCCTTTACGGGGAAAGCCGAATGAGCTTCGAGCCAGTCCCAGTCCTCCTGAACGGACGCCAGAAACTTCGTACGTTTTTCCCTTTGCCCCGCATCCGGGAACCGGCCCGGCGGCAGATCGGGCGACATCTTTTTCGCCATCGACTCGATCCGTTTTTCCAGTTCGCTGTATACCTGGGGATCCGCGGCCTTCACCCCGCTCATGTAGAACCGGACGGCGCCGGCCCGGTCGAAGGGGATCCCCGCCTCCTCAAGCTGTTTTTCCAGCGCCCTGCGCTCCTTCAAAAGTTCCGCATATGCGGCCCTGGCGGCGTCGGTGTCAAGGGCATCCGCAATAGTCTTCCGAGCGGACTGACTGACCAGATCCTCCCAGCTCACATATTCGAAGAGCTGCATTTCGGTGGGAGCGGACTCCCCGGCGAAGAGCGACACGGCGGCGAAAAGCAGACTCAAACTCAGCAGATGTTTCATACTTGTTTTCCTTCTTTTTCAAAAGTCTCTTTGATATACATCCCAGTAAAACTTTTCTTGTTCTTCTCCGGTTATGTTATGGGGAAAGATCTTTTCCATGTCAAGGGAAAAATGCCTGAAATTAAAAAAGACAATCTTTTCGTTTCCGTCAGCGGATACAAAGCGGATCGAATAAGGGTACATTTCGCTTTTATTTCGCAGTTTGTAATACGATGGTCTGCACTGCAGAATTTTCTTTGCAACATCGTCGACAGCGGGGGAAACGACCCAGGAATTTGTCAGCATTCTTCCGTAAAATGAACTCCATTCCGTATCAAAAAAAGAAGTCAACTCTTCCGGAGAAAGAAAATGCTTCTGATCGTCGGCAGGACTTCTTCCTCCGGCACTTTCCACCGTAACGCCGCAAAAGAGTATAATGCCGACCGCGATGCAT
>JAFZZR010000188.1 GCA_017615635.1 Lentisphaeria bacterium | reverse complement strand
TGCTATATTGAGTTGTCATCCATCACAAATCATACGGCAATCATAAAGCAGAAGCGAGGTTCGAACATGACGTACGACATCACCAGCGGACAAGTCAGTTCCGGAATCGTTATGACCGGCGACACCATGAATATCTCCAGCGGCGGACGGGTAATCGATACTCGCATCAGCGATGACAGCTTCGTGTACGTTTCCAACGGAGGAACGGCCGTCGGCACCGTGGCCGGCGACTGGGGCTGGCTGATCGTTTCCAACGGCGGGGTTGCAAGAGACACTGTCGTCAGCGGCAGCAGGGCCTTCCTCAATGTCGTGGTCAGGGGGTCCGCGGACGGTACTCTTCTGGAGTCCGAAGGCGGCATGTATTTGAGCAACGGAACGGCGACGAATACCCTTGTCACCTCCACGGGCCTTCTTGTGGTCTCCGCAGGCGGCAGAGCCGTGGGAACCCTCGTCAGCGGAGAAAGCGCCTCCCTGATCGTTTCCTCAAGAGGCGCGGCGCAGGACACCACCGTGGAAAATCAGGGAACATTGCTGATTTCCAGCGGCGGACAGATCGCCGGAAATCTGAACATCGCTTCGGGGGGAATCGTTACCGTGGAAGAGGAAGGGATCGTCGACTTCGATCTCCGGACCCGCAAGGCGGCCTCCGAGCCTTTCGTGAACAATATTGCCCTGATCCAGGGAGTGCCGCAGTTTACCATCACCGTCTCCGCGAAGCAGGCGGACGGCATCTATCTTCTGGCCAACGGCGCGGCGAACTTCCGCGGAAGCATCACCATTTCCAGTTCCGCAGATGACAGCGCAACTCTCACCGTGGGAAAAACCGTGACCCTGAACGAAAAGGCATACAAGCTGAACATTTTCTCCGGCACGCTCCTGCTTTCGGCAGGGGAGATCGATCTCACCGGAGAGGAGGTTCAGACGTACAACGTATACAAACCGGTCTCCTCCGCCAGCGTCATGATGGGAAAAACCCTCGTTTCCGGCGGTGCGGAAGACGGCATGGAGATTTCTTCCGGCGGCACGGCAATCAACACCTCCATAGGGTCCGGCGGTTGGATGTACGTTTACAGCGGAGGCACGGCGACCAATATCAGCGCGGCAAACGGGGCGGTGCTCCGCTTCGATGTGGCTCCCGGGACCTACGTTCAGGGAACCAAGGGAGGCTCTTCCTTCCGCGTGGCCAGCAGTCTTCTCTCGGGATACACGGTGGATTTCCGCGGCGCCGTTTATATCGACAGCAAGGCAGTGGCTTCCAATGTCACGCTCGCAGGCGGCGACATGGAGGTTTTCGAAGGCGGCACGGCTCTGGGAACCGAAGTTCACGACGGAGCGCTGGCAGTCAACGGCTCGGCAAGCGAGACCGTACTTCATGCAGGCGGCGTTCTTACCGTCGGCGGGACAGCCTGCTCCACCACCGTGAGTTCCGGCGGCAACGTGAACGTTTCCGGAGGCACGGTCGTTTCCACGACGATCTCTTCCGGCGGCGCCATGACCATCGAGAGCGCAGGAAAGGTGACCGGGACTTTGCAAATAGAGCAAGGCGCAGTCGTTTCCGCTTCGTCCGGGGCCGTCGTCGACTTCGATATTTCCGATCGGGTTGCCGGAGGAAAAGTTCTGGTGAACGATCTTGCCCTCATTCAGGGAACACCGGATTTCACCATCACGGTCTCCGCCGATCAGGCGGAAGGGAACTACTCCCTTGCCAACGGCGTCATGGCGTCGGACACGATGATTACCGTCCGCCTGCCGGATGATACCGTTCTGGGAAACATCGTTCTGGGCGAAGTGCTCAATGTGGACGACAAGTCCTACGCGCTGACGTGCGTGGACAACCTCCTTTCCATCGCCATAGCCCTGGCCGACCCCGTCCCCAGGGAGGCCGCCGACGATCTGAACGGGGACGGAAGAGCCGATGTGATCATGACCATCTCCGAGCTCGGTCACGATGCCGACGGGGCAACGGGCGCATGGCTGATCCAGGAAGACCAGACCCCCGTCTGGGGCAATCTGAGCCAGCGCGATTCCGACTGGACCATTTTCGGCACGGGACACACCGCATCCGAAAAACGGAGTGCGGACGTCTACGTCAAGAGCACGGACAACGTCATCGGCGCCTGGACCACGAACGAGTCCGGAAATGTCACCGGATGGGAGACCATCGGCCAATTCGACGAGGATACGCAGGTCCTGGGACTGGGCGACTTCGACGGCAACGGTCAGACGGATCTTCTCTTGCGCAACGTCAACGGCGCCGTGGGGTGCTTTGCCGCAGGCGAAGAAAACGGCGGCTGGAACTACTTCGAAAGTCTGGGCGACGAGTGGGAAATCGTGGCAACAGGCGATCTGAACGGAGACGGTCGGGACGATGTAGTCCTGAAGCACGAGGCCGGGTTCGCCGGCAGCTGGCTTGCGCAGGAAAATTACCAGATGACCTGGGCCAATCTCGATACGCTGGAAAGCGGGTACAGCATCGTCGGGACCGGGGACTTCAACGGCGACGGCACGGACGATGTCCTGCTCAAGAAAGGAAACTACTACGGAGCGTGGCTGGTACAGAACGGAAACGTCAAGGAGTGGATGGGCCTTGGCGATCTGGGCAAAGTCACCGTGGAACAGATCGCGGACTTCGACGGAGACGGGATCGACGATCTGCGCATCCGCACCTCCGCAGGGGATCTGGGGGCACTGCTCGTACACGGCGACAGCAACCTGGAATGGAAATATTACGGTTCCGTGGGCGATGAGTGGAGCACGTCTCTTGCCGCCATTTGAGGCAATTTCACGATCGGCGGTATTCAGGAGTGATATGATGCAGTTACCGTTTGCTCCTTCGGCACGGAAGCGGGGAAAGGCCGGAGCATGAATCACTTTTTCCTGCTCCGGCAAATGGTCCTGCGGGACATCCAAAGCCGATTCCGCGGCAGTATTCTGGGCTGGCTGTGGAACTTTCTTCTGCCGCTTCTGATGCTCACGGTCTATACGGTGGTCTTCGGAGGCTTTTTCAAATCCCGCTGGGGACGAGATATCGGGGAAAACAAGATGGTGTTCGCCACGGTGCTTTTTTCCGGGATCACCCTCTACAACATCTTCAGCGAAAGCGTGTCCTTGTCCACCTCCTGCATCCTCGGAAACGTGAATTACGTCAAAAAGGTGCGCTTCAAGCTGGAGCTGCTGCCTCTTTCACGGACCCTGAGCACGTCGATCATGTCCCTTTCCTGGATCCTTCTGCTGCTGATCGCCGCGGGAATCGTTTTCCGGAGTGCGTGCTGGAGCTGGATCCTTCTGCCGCTGACCCTGATCCCTCTGGTTCTGTTTTCCGCGGGGATCTCCTTTTTCACCTCGGCGCTGGGGGTCTATTTCCGGGACCTGCAGTATCTTATCGGCATTCTGCTCCAGATGCTGTTTTTCCTCTCCCCCGTCTTCTACCGTCTCGGCAGTCTGCCGGAAGAGTACCGGAAGATGCTGCGCTGGAATCCGATGGTGTGGTTCATCGAAGTCAACCGCGGCGTTCTGTTTCACAAGCTTCTGCCGGAATATGCGCTTCTT
>JAFZZR010000187.1 GCA_017615635.1 Lentisphaeria bacterium | reverse complement strand
GGAAAAAGAGATTATAATAAGTGATAGACCGGTCTATCACTCCAACCACAACGACTGTTCCCTCATGGCTAAAGCAAGATTATCCGATATCGCCGATCTGGCCGGCGTCTCCAAAGCGGCTGCCGGAAAAGTGCTCAATGGCGGCACGGGAAAGATCCGGGTCGGCAAAGAGGCACGGCAGCGCATTCTTGACGCCGCCCGCAAACTGGATTACCATCCGAACATGGCGGCAACGATCCTGGCCGGCGGAAGTTCGAAACTCATCGGCGTTCTCATCGATTCCCGTGCTCCCGATTCCACCTTCCGCCTGCTGGCCGAAGTCGAGCGGGAAGCCGATTTTCTGGGATACCGTATCCTCTCCGCCCAGGCTCACGACAAACCGGAGAAACTTCTGGACTCCTACTATTCGCTCAAGCAGAACGGCGTGGACGGCATCATTTCCTTCGCTCATGATTATTCCCATCTGGACTGTCATCTCGACACCCGGCTGCGGGATGATCCGAAGATCGTGTACGTTCTCAACTCCTCGGAAGAGCAGCGCTGCTCCGTTGACGTCGATATTCCTGGCGGCATGGCCGCCGCCGTGGCACATCTCAAGGCCGGCGGATACCGCAAACCCGCATTGATTCTCAATTTGCAGACTTTCTCGGCCAGCTGCAGAAAAAGAGCCGAAAGTTTTGCACGCGTCTGTCCCGAAGGCAAGATCCTGACTCTGAACGCGGACGATACGGATCCCGCCGATATGGAAGAACAGTGTTCCGATCTGGTCGGAAAACTCCTGATCCCAGGCCGTTTTGACTCCGTTATCACATTCAACGATTATTTCGCCGCCGCCGTAATGAAATTCCTGCTGGCGGAAGGGATCCGGATCCCCGACGACATGGGCCTGATCGGATGGGACAACCTCATGTTCAGCGAATTTCTTCCCGTAAAATTGACCTCGGTCTGTTACGATAGAAAGGCCGTCGCCGATACTGTCCTGAATACTCTTCTCGGCAGAATCAACGGGAATACGGACCCGGTCAGAATCAGCATCCCCATGAACCTGATCCCGCGCGAAAGCACGAAAAAACAGGGATAAGATAAGTTTTTATGGTAAAACCACATTACAACAGGAGAAAAGGCATCATGAAAAGAAGAAGTTTCACCCTCATCGAACTGCTGGTCGTTATCGCTATTATCGCCATACTGGCCGGAATGCTTCTGCCTGCCCTGGGCTCGGTGAAGGAACGGGCAAACGCCATAAGCTGCCTGAGTCAGCAGAAGCAAATGTATACGATGTGGTTCTCGTACGCCAATGACAATTCGGACTGTCTGATCAGTTATTACAACGGACAAATTGGAACCGGTACCTACTGGTTCGGAAAACTGCTTATGCAGAACTTCGGCAGTCAAATCACAGACGATCACAGGAAACTGTACGTGTGTCCTTCTGACAACTATCAGAATGGAGTTCCGGGACTGAAATTGATCAGTTATGGATACAATCCCGGTTTTCAAGATCCCGCAATTCACAATTATCTTGCAGACAATAAAAATTGCAAGAAAAACGGGGTAAATGGAAAATGCGTGACCATGCTTTCCTCGATCCGGAAATATACCAATGAGATCATGGTATTCGCCGATCACTGGAGACGCGTCGCAATTTCCCAAAACTGGGAAAGGAACAAGTCCGACTGTAATGAAAACACAAAGACGCAATTGGATCGTTTTTTGGATATAGGAATGTACAAGGCTCACCCTGGCGGCATGAATGCCGCCTATGTTGACGGGAGCGCCCGAACAGCAAACATGAGTATGAGACACAGTACCTGCATGAACAACGATCTCTGGAATATCGAACTGTTCGGCAGTCTGGAACGGCAATACTGACAGCGGAAGGAAAAATGAAATGCTGAAGAACATTTTTGAGAAAATCGGAATGACGGGCGCAGCCGGACTGTCTGCTTTTCTTTTCGTCTGCTGCGCATATTCCGGCGTACAGCTGACCGAGGGAGGAAAGACGGCGTACTCGATCGTTCTTCCGGCCGATGCCTCGGACAACTTGAAATATGCCGCGCACGAGCTGAAGATCCATCTGGAAGAAGCCTCGGGGACGACATTCCCCGTAGTCTCGGGAGAGACGAAGAATGGTGAAAAGCAGATCGTCCTCCGGGAGCAGGATCCGGAACTGGAAACAGGGGAATTTCAGGTACGGACGGAGGGAAACACGCTGCTTCTTTCCGGAGGCGGCGAATCCGGGATCCATCACGCGGTACACGATTTTCTGGAAACGGATTGCGGATATATCTGGTACGACGCCCGGGGCGGAAAAAAGGTCCCGGACCTGAAAAACTTCAAACTGCCGGAAATCGACCGGAAAAAGAAATATGCCTGGGAATTCCGAAGCATGAGTCCGGATTATTTCTTCCATCGTCCGGTCGCTCAGTATTTTCTGTATCGGAACGGAATGAATGAAAAGATCCGGATGATGCCGCTGCCGGGAATGGAAAACAGGCCCTTTTCCTCGGCAGGAGTGAACGATTTTCGCCGGGCCAATCCGGCCAATCATACGTTCTTCGATTATATTCCCGATGTCCCCGGCAAGTCCCGGATCGCCGCGCTCAAGGATAAAGGATATTTCAAGGATCATCCGGAATGGTTTTCCGTGTATCAGGATGGAAAGCGGACTGTGAGACAGCTTTGCTTCAGCAATGCGGAACTGTGCGCGGAATTCAAAAAGAATTTTTATGAACATATCCGGAACACCCCGAATGCGAATGTCTTTTCCGTTACCGCGCACGATATGCCGGGTCCGTTCTGCTACTGTCCGGAATGCGAAGCACTGGTGAAAAAGTATCAGACCAACGGAGCGCCGGTTTTCCTGTTCGTGAAGGAACTGGCCGAATCGGTGAAAAAGGATTTCCCGAATGTGCTGATCCATACGTTTGCCTACCGGAAGGCGCAGACCGAATTTCCGCCGGAAGGACTGGTCTTCCCGGATAACGTTGTGGTCAATTTCTGTCCGATCGACGACGATATGTCGAAACCCTTCGACAGCAAGACCAATGCGGAAACGTACCGGAATCTGCAAAAATGGACCGGTATCTGCCGTCATGTCTGGCTATATTACTATGTCAACCCATGGACTTTCGCCATCTATTCAACCATTCCGCTGGGAAATGTCCGGCGCTGTGCTTACGACACGGTCCGGGCGGCCCGCGCCGGCGTGACGGGCAGCACGTATTCCCATCCGGTGGGGACTCCCGCCATGGTGGGATTTACGGAGCTTCAGTCGTACCTGATGGCGCGGCTGATGCGTGATCCCGATCTGGATATCGAATTTCTGATCGACGACTTCATGAAGTTCGAATACGGTCCCGCGGCTCCGCTCATGAAACAATATCTGGACGAACTGGAAAAAGTGGCGGCGGAAACGAAAGTATTCGTCAAATGGAACGCCGTTTACGGCGTCTGGAACTCCTTCTTCAAGAGCGCGGATGCCGTCCGGTGGCAGGGATATTTCGATGAGATGGAGAAGTTGGTTCAGTCGGATCCTGAAATGCTTTTTTCCGTTCAGCGCGTGCGGGTGCCTCTGGATATCCTGACCCTGCGTTTCTATCGCCGCATCAAAAAAGAGGTCCCGGAGTATTCGACTTCGGTCAGCGAGCTGGGCGACCGGATCAAATCGATCGAACACAAGGCCGCCGCCACCTTCTTTTCACAGAAGGAGGCTCAAATCCGGAAACACCGGGAGAATCACGACAAGGCGGTGGACCGTCTGGTCGCCAAATTGGTGATCCAGGAAGGCACGGAGCCGAAGGCATTGCCGAAGTCGATTTTCGGGAATATCGATCCGGCTCTGATCTTCGAGTTTTTCCCGGAAACTATGGGAAAATCCGTTCAAACGGAAGACAGCAGTGCCGCCTGGAATTATACCCTGTTTAATGACTCGGAGAAACACGGGTTCCCCCTCCAGGTCCTGGAATATGATTCGACCAAATCTCTCTGGAACATCTTTTCGGAAATTAAGTCTGCGAAAGAGGGCATGGAGGGCAAGTACTGTTTCTATCATGCCGGAACAACCGCCATTACGCCCAGTATGGAAATGCGGATCCACTTCCCGGAATACAAGTATCTTTTCCGGATCTTCCCCGGCGAAGTCTGGATGCCCGGAACCGATGACACGATCGACGTCTACGTTTCCCTGAAGCTGACCGGACCGGCGTACTATCCGGGCTCGAAAGAGAAGAACTCCATTGCCTGCGACCGGATCGTGATCGTACGGAAATCCAACGACTAGATTTTTCAGAAACGTATTTTCAGCGGCCGTCGGGCGTACGGCCAGCGGTATCGAAGCCGCGGGGCTTGTAAAAAAGTTTCGTCATTTCGTCGAAGCGGGCGAGGGTGGCAGGGCCGAATTTTTCCATGGACCTCCGGGCCCGTTCGAGGGATTTTTCCTCCATGGAGCCGGATTTCGAGTAGAACTTGTCGGCAAAGCAGATCAGTTTTTCCTCCGGCGTTTCCGGAAGAAAATCCTCCGCGGGGAGAGGTAGGCCCTGTTCCCGTATTTCCGAGGCGGAAAGACCCGCGCCCGTATGCCGTTCGCAAATGCGGGCGAAAGGTTCGAGATCCAGGTCATGTTCTCTTCCGTACGCCCGAAGCATAGCTCCGCCGATGATCCCGTGGGCAATGTAAGGTTCGCTGCCCGTACAGAAAATCGAAGGGGCGTGACAGCGCAGGATCCCCGTATCATGGAGCAGAGCGCCTGCGGAAACGAGGTCGGAATCCAGGTCCAGGGAAGAGTTTTTCAGAAATTCCAGAGCTTTTTCCCGCACCTGTTCGCTGTGCTTCAGAAGAACGCGGCGCAAAGGGGTATCGTCCGGATAGAAATGACGGAGAATTTCATACGGATCCAAAGTCAGAACCATTCATCCGCCTCACGCGGGCATAAAGAGGAAAAGGAAGAGGAAGAACAGCACTCCGTTTACCAGCAGACTGTCCACCAGATCGAAAATCCCGCCGATGCCCGGCAGAAAGTTACCGGAATCCTTGATCTGACACGTACGCTTGAAGGCCGATTCCGACAGATCGCCCGCCATGCTTCCGAAAAACAGCACAACTCCGGCGGCCGCAGGGAACCAGAGGGTGTTGACAAGTCCGCAATGAGGCCAGATAATGAAGCTGGCAGCCACAGCGGAAATGAGACCGCCCACCGCGCCTTCATAGGATTTTCCCGGACTGATGGAAGGAATCAGTTTATGATTTCCGCCTTTCGTCAGCGCATTGGAAACGGTTCCCGTGACATAGGCTCCGATATCCGAAATTTTCGTGACCAGAACCAGATAAAGGAAAAGGATCGGATTCCGCTGATAAACCCAGGCTATCATGACGACCGGGATCGTAAAAAGAAAATATCCGGCGGTGGAATTCAGAATGCGGAACATGGCGTTCTTCTCATTTTTCGAAACAAGAAAAAGACACCAGGCGTGCACAACATATATACCCGCGGCTGCCACGGAAAAGCCGTAATGTCCGAAAAGGGCGGGAATGACCGTCAGACCGGCGAAAACGGGCGTGAATTTATCATCGGCGGGGATCCCGGCCTTCTTCAGGATCACAGTGAATTCACGCAGGGCAAAATAGGAAAGGAGAATGGCGAGGATGCCGAAAAGGATACTGCCGGGTCCGCCCTTCCAGAAAATCGAGGCAAAAAACAAGGCAAGCAGGATCACGGTGCTGAATGTACGGCGAAGAAATGTTTTCATGGTCTTCCTCCAAATCTTCTGTTTCTTTTCCGGAAGGCATCCAGGGCTTTTGTGAGTTCCGCCTCATCGAAATCGGGCCAGAACGTATCGGTGAAGTAAAATTCCGCATAACTGAGCTGCCACAAAAGAAAATTGCTGATTCTCAACTCTCCGCTGGTGCGGATCATGAGATCCGGATCCGGCACATCCGGCAGATAAAGATGTTCCGAAATGGTTTTTTCTTCGATATCCTCCGGCCGCAGAGATCCGTCCTGCACGGAAGCGGCGATTTTCCGGACGGCATCGGTCAGTTCCGTACGTCCGCCGTAATTCAATGCCAGGATCAGCGTGCGTTCCTGATAGCAGGAAGTTTTTTCCATGACGCTGTTCAGACGCTGCACGCAGAAATCGGGAAGATCGGCGAGCCGTCCGGTCACACGCAGACGGATCCTGTTTTTGCACATATTTTCCAGATTGTCATCCAGAAAATCAGCAAGGAGATTCATGAGATACTGAACTTCCTCCGCCGACCGTTTCCAGTTTTCCGTGCTGAATGCATACAGAGTGATATATTCGATACCGTATTTTTCCATGAACGGAATAAGTTCCACAACACGGCGGGCTCCGGCAAGGTGTCCTTCGAATCTCGGGAGACCGCGCTGCTGCGCCCATCTTCCGTTTCCGTCCATGATGATGGCAAGATGCCTGAGGTCTTTATTTTTCGAGTCCATAAAAACGTTCTTCCAGCATGATGCAAAGTGTATGATACAAAGGCAGATGATATTCCTGAATACGATACGTCTCCCGGGAGGGCGCCTTCAGTTTGATCTCGGAAAGCTTTTCACAGATTCCGTTGTTTTCACCCGTGAAGAGGATAGTATGAATCCCCATGGCGGTGGCGGCGCGGAAGCAGTTGAAGACGTTTTTCGAATTTCCCGAGGTGCTGATGCCTATGACCGCATCGCCCTTTCTGCCCAATACGTAAAGCTGCTGCGCGTAGTTGTAGAGACCGTCCACATCGTTGGAAAAAGCGCTGGAAAGAGCAGGATGACTCAAAAGGGAAATGGCAGGCAGACCCGGCTGAAGGATCTCCAGCATATCGGAAACGCCGGAATCGGCAAAGCACTTCTTCATTTCATCGGAATGGGGGCGGCGAAGGATGAAATTCTTCATCAGTTCGCCGACAATATGCTCGGAATCGGAACCGCTTCCGCCGTTTCCGCAAATAAAAAGCCTTCCGCCATTGACAAACACGTTTTCCAGAGTAGAGTATACGTCGAAGAGCGGGCCGGATACGGCACGGAGTTCCGGAAAACGTCGGAAAAGCTCCTCCGCATGCTTATTGACATTGTTGCTGATACCCATGACAACCTTTCTGTTGATGATGTTTGCAACCGGTACATCTGTTAATAGAACACTAGTTGTCAAGAAAGTCAAAGCAAAATATCAACATCTTTTCAAATATACGTGAAATGAGGAGAAAAAAGAAGGGTTGTTGACAGAGTTGACAGGCATAATACTGTCTTTTTTCTCTCTCGACTGGATTTTTTCAAAAGCAGTATTATATTAAGAGCTGTTTACAAGGAAGGTGGCGAACATGAAAATCAAAGTCAAACACGATGTGCTCTGCAAAGCGCTGCAGAAGGTGACGAACATCATTGGCAGCCGTACGACTCTCCCGGTGCTGGCCAATGTCTGGATGTCTGCGGAAGACGGAAAACTTACACTGGCTACTACGGACCTGGAGCTCCGTCTTGTGACGGAAATTCCGGCGGAAGTGGAAGAAGCCGGCAAGACGACTCTGCCTGCCAAAAAACTTTTCGGACTTGTTTCCCGTTTCAATGGCGAAGTTTCCATCGAAAGCAATGAGAATTTCCACTCCACGATCCGCTGCGGATCCATGGAGATCATGCTTCTCGGTCTGAATCCGGATGATTTCCCGGAACCGGCTCCCTTCGAAGTCGTCCGTTCCATCAAGCTGAAACAGTCGGATCTCGCCGAGATCATCGAACGCATTTCCTATGCGGTCAGCATCGAAGATTCGCGCAAGGTGCTTCAGGGTATCCTGCTTTCCATTCATGAGGGAAAACTTACCGCGGTCGCCACGGATGGAAAACGGCTCGCCCTGGTGGAGAAGATGCTGGACGGCGTTTCCGAAGGAAGCGACGGCGATATCATCATCACGCTGAAGTCCGCGCAGGAACTCAAGCGCATCATGGAGAAGGAAGGGGAAGTCACGCTGGAGATCGGTGAAAAGCAGATCATCTTCCGTCTCGCCGGCACCGTGGTCACTTCCAAGCTGATCGAAGGGAATTATCCCAATTACCGTTCCGTGATTCCCGCTTCGTTCAAGCATACCATTGCCGTGCAGTGCGACCGGTTCGTGTATGCGCTGGAAATCCTCAGCGTTACGCTGGCGGATGCCAACAGCCCGACTCTGAAGCTGAACTTCAAGGAGAATCAGCTTGGTTTCGAGGCCACCAGCAATATCGGCGAAGGCAGCGAGTCCATTCCGGTGGAATACAGCGGCGAAGAGATGTCCGCATCCTTTAACCCGCATTATCTGCTGGATCCCTTCAAGCATCTCTCCAATGACCAGATTCTGCTGAAGATCAATGATGTCATCAGTCCCATCACCCTCGAAACGGCCGATGGTTTCCTGTATGTCATCATGCCTCTCCGCAACAAATAATTCTGTGCGTCACTGTGCCGTTCCGGAAAAAATTCCGGGACGGCTTTTCTTTTATGATCACCGCACTGCGTCTGGAGAATTTTCGCTGCTTCCGCAATTTTTCCGTTCCTTTCCTTGAAAAAACGGTGTTTCTCACCGGTTCCAACGGGCAGGGAAAGACGTCTGTGCTGGAATCCATCTTCTTTCTGGCAAATCTGCGTTCCTTCCGTACTCTCCGTACCTCGGAAATGATCCGTACGGGCGCCGCTTCTTTCCGTATTTCCGCCGATGTTCGCTTGAGTTCGTACACGGAGCGGTATGATATCGAACAGGGAGAAAAAAGATCGCTTCGCATTGCCGATAAAAATATCGCAAAATCGAGCGATTTCGCCGGTTCCTTCCGCACGGTGGCCTTTCTTCCGGACGATCCCCTGATCCTCACCGGCGCTTCTCAGATGCGGCGGAGATTCTTCGATATGTTCATTTCCATGATGGACCGCGATTATTTCCGTTTTCTTCAGAAGTATTCGACCGCGTTGAAGTCGCGTAATGCGCTTCTGCGTACTCACGATTTTCAGAAGGAAAATCTGGAAGCCTGGGACGATCTTCTTGCCGAGTACGGTTCCCGCATCGTGACGGAGCGTGAACGCTATTCCGCCCTGTTGAGCGACTTCATGAGAAATATTCTTCTGGAAATACGCCCGGAACTTTCCGATTTTCATATTCGTATGCGCACCGGAAAGGGTTCTTCGGAAAAGGAGACCTACCGGAAAAAGCTGGATTCTTTTCTGATCCGCGATCAGCGGGCCGGATTCACCAGCTTCGGACCTCATGCCGATGATTTCGATTTCATCGCCGATGAGAAAGTGCTCCGCATATACGGATCGCGCGGACAATGCCGCATCGTTTCTTTCGTCATGAAGCTGGCTGAGCTCGATCTCATTGCCTCCGATTCTCTGCGGTCCATCGTGCTTGTGGATGATGCCGTAGGCGATCTGGATCTTCGTGCCAGAGAGGCTTTCTTTCACAGACTGAGCCGTGCCGGACAGGTGTTTCATGCTTCCACCGAGCCGGACGGCGGCGGCTTCACATCGGGCTCGTCGGTTCAGACGATTATTGTTTCACCCATATACCAGTGAGAGAGGGATCCTGTCATGTTCAATCACATTGTATGCCGTTACAACGAAATCGCCACGAAAAGCGGAAACCGTTCGGTTTTCGAAAGACGGCTTATCGACAATATGCGCATGCTCTGTCTGCGTGCGGGGATCCGGCTGAAATTCGCTCGTATGCGCGGCCGGATTTTGATTTACCGGGAAGAGAATTCGGAGTTCACGGAAGAGGAACGGGAAAAAATCACATCCTGCCTGAAAAAATGTTTTGGACTGGATTCCTTTTCCTTCTGTCTGGAAGGTACGCCCGATATGAAGTCCGTTATGGAAATGGTGGAAAAAACCGTGCCTGCCGCCTTCGCTCCGCTGCTCGAAAAGAAAGATACCGTGGAATTCCGCACCCGTGCCCGCCGGTCGGACAAATCGTTTCCGCTGACTTCGAGAGAAATCGAAATCGAGGCTGCCACGAAGATCGAAGAACTGATCGGTGCCGGTCATGTCAAGGTCAATCTGACGAATCCCGACATCACGCTGGGACTGGAAGTCAGGGAAAAGAATTCCATTCTGTTTTACGACAGCGTAAAATCGGCGGGCGGCCTCCCCGTCGGTTCCAATGCGCCCGTTCTGGCTCTGCTTTCCGGCGGGATCGATTCGCCCGTGGCCTGTCACATGATCATGGGGCGAGGCTGTCACGTGAACTTTCTGACCTTTCACAGCTATCCGTATACGCCCACGGAAACGGTCGGGAAAGTCCGCCGCATTGCAACTCTTCTGAACCGCTGGCAGGCACCCGGCACTCTTTACGCCTGCAACATTTCCGAGGTACAGAAACTGATACGGGATCACTGCGATCCCCGTTACCGCACCGTCCTGTACCGCCGGATGATGATGAGAATAGCCTCTATGGTCTGCCGCGAGAAGAAACTTCATGCCGTGGTCACGGGTGAATCCGTAGGTCAGGTGGCCAGCCAGACCGTGGAAAATCTTTCCGTCATCGAAAAGGCGTCTGACTATCCGATCCTGCGTCCGTTGTGCGGTCTGGATAAGAATGAAACGATCCGCCGTGCCGTGGAGCTGGAGACATTTCCCGTCTCCATCGAACCCATGCCGGACAGCTGCACGGTTTTTGCGCCGCCCTCGCCTGTGCTTCACGCAAAGCTTCATACCGTGGAATTCGAGGAATCCAAAATTCCGGATATGAATTCAGCCCTGGAAAAAGCATTCCAGTCCATCGAATCCTTTTCCGATATCTGAATTTTTTTCAGCGGAACTGATTCCGGTACCGGGAAGGTGAAAGTCCGTTCCGCTGCTTGAACCAGTTGGAAAAATAGAATTCGTCCTGAAAACCCATCATCATGGCCAGTTCCTTGACCGGGCAGTTGGTGTTTTTCAGGTACTGACGGGCAAAAAAGTTCCGTTGTTTCTGAAGATAATTGTACGGCGAGTCGCCCCAGTCACGCCGGAAGATGCGCATCATCTGTGCCGGCGATTTGCGGATGAGGTGTGACAATCCGTCTATGGTGATTTTTTTCTGCCAGTTCTGATCCAGATACTCCTTCAGGCGGATCCCTTCCGGAGATTTATCCGACTCCGGATGCCGGTTCCGCCAGGCGTGGAGCCGTTCCAGGATCCGGTGGATCTGCAGCGAAAAGGCCGGGATGGAGTCCGTGTTCCAGTTCCGGACGATCTCCATTCCGCGAAAAAACTCGTCCTGCAGGGGACAGTCGTGATAATACACGATTCCGTGAAGCTGATACGCATCGCAGAGCGCCTCCATCAGCGGTCCCTGCAGATTGAACCAGATCTTTTCCCACGGATCCTTCGGATCGGAGTAGTAACGATGCGGAACATGCGGCTGAAGAAAATAAACGTCGCCCGCCATGATTTCGTAATACTGTTCTCCGTGTACGAGATGGCCTCGACCCCGGATCACATATTCCAGCACATAGACATCCTCCGGATCGGAGCGGGAAATGCGGTATGAGGTATCTGGATGGGTGATGCCGGCCAGTTCCAGGAAGAGCGGCTGACTTCCCGACGGCTGCGGACAGGTGTAAATGGTCTCATTCCATCCGGCCATGATAAGATTCCTCATGCTTTTGCAATATTCTCTATGGCTTTTTCTTAAAAAAAGCGTTATAATATAGCATAAAAGATCAATCCATGCAACAGCAAGGAGCACAGATATCACATGCAGCCCCGAGACGAATATCCCCGTCCCCAGTGGATGCGGAAGGAGTGGCTCTGCCTCAACGGCGAGTGGGAATACCAGTTTGATTTTACCAAATCCGGCGATGAGCGCGGCTGGTGCGCCGCCGCCTCGTTCGAGGGCCGGATCACCGTCCCATTCTGCCCCGAAAGCAAACTCTCCGGGGTCGGGTTTACCGATTTCATCGAAAGGATGTGGTACCGTCGTGAACTGGCGATTCCCGAAACGTGGGACGGGAAACGGATCCTGCTTCATTTCGGCGGCGTGGACTATCAGTGCACGGTATATGTGAATGGAGTCGAGGCCGGACGCCATACGGGCGGCAGCGCCGCCTTTGAGGTCGATCTCACAAAATTCGTACACCCCGGACAGACTCACAATCTGGTGGTCCGGGTCGAAGATGATACTCGCTCCGGTCTTCAGCCGCTGGGCAAGCAAAGCACCTGGCGGGAATCCCACGGATGCAGCTACACGCGCACCACAGGGATCTGGCGGACGGTCTGGTTGGAGGCCGTACAGCCCTGCGCCCTGAAAAGCTGCCGCATCATTCCCGATTACGACAACGGTTCGTTCACCTTTTTGCCGGAGTATTATCAGCTCCGGCGCGGGCTGGTTCTCTCGATATCGATTCTGGATCAGGGCTCTGAGGTCTGTTCCCGGACCGTGAAAGCGGGCCCGGGCGCCTTCACCATGACGCTCTCTGATCCGAAGGAGTGGAATCCGGAATCCCCTTTCCTCTATGACATGGTTTTCACCCTCAAGGATGAGGCCGGAACGGTGCTCGATACGGTCACTTCCTACGCGGGCCTGCGCAAGATCCATATTGAGGCCGGACGCTGCTGCCTGAACAATCAGCCCGTCTTCCTCCGGTTCGTGCTGGACCAGGGATTCTATGAGGACGGGATCTGGACCGCCCCTTCCGATGAGGCCCTGAAGCGCGATATCGAACTCTCCCTGCAGGCCGGCTTCAACGGTGCGAGACTTCATCAGAAGTGTTTTGACGACCGGTTCCACTACTGGGCCGACAAGCTGGGCTATCTGACCTGGGCGGAGTTTCCCGACTGGGGCATGAGTTTCTGGCAGCACTTCGGCCCGTGCAGTCCCGATTATCCGCGCAGTTTTCGCGATTATCTCGTCGAATGGAGCGCCGTCGTGGAACAGCTGGCGAATCACCCTTCCATCATCGCTTGGACGCCCTTCAACGAAACATGCTCTATCTATGACCTCACGGAGCACCGCCGGATCCTCTCCGACGTCTACGACCTGACGCACCGGCTCGACTCCACGCGGCCCGTCAACGACTCCTCCGGATACGTCCACGCGAAGACCGATCTCTGGACCGTTCATCATTACGCCCAGACACCGGAAGAGTTGACGGAAATCCTCGACCGGCAGCCGGTCTACATGTTCGACGAGAAAGCCGAAAAGGACGCTTGGAACGGCCAGCCCTATTTCATCGACGAATACGGCGGCGTCCGCTTCATTCCGGAAGGACGGAAAGCCTATTCCGCCGTTTCCTGGGGATACAACAAGGAGACGCTTTCCCAAGTTGAAGCCGAACAGCGCATTGCGGCCCTTACCGCTGCCATAGTGGAGAATTCCCGCATTGCCGGATACTGCTACACCCAGCTGACCGACATCGAGCAGGAGCAGAACGGAATCTACAACTACGACCGGACGCCGAAATTCGATCCGGACACCATCCGCCGCTGCTTCCGGAACAAACCAAATTGGAGCCGCTTCTGAACATCGAACTTGAACGGACGGAAAAATGAGCACGGATATCAGAAAAATGCAAACAAGGACTTCGGAAAAGATCCGCTATTGCGACGTTCTGGTAATCGGTGCGGGCCCGGCGGGGATCGCGGCAGCGATCCAGGCCGGACGCGCCGGATCGGACTGCATTCTCGTGGAAAAGAACGGCATGCCGGGCGGGACCATCACGGCGGCGGGAGTCGCGGCTCCGGGCCTTTTCGCGGTCAACGGACGGCAGATCATCGGAGGGATCGGCTGGGAACTGGTCACGAAGACACGGCGGGAATGCGGCGAACCGATGCCGGATACGGCCCGCTGGGATCCGGTTTTCTGGAAGAACGAAGTCCGGATCAATCCCCTCGTTTTCGCCGCCGTCTGTGAACAGGAAATCCTTGCGGCCGGCGTCGATCTCCGGTATCATACCATGCTGGCGGCCCTCTCCTTCCAGGAGGACAGGTGGCTTGTGGAACTCTGCGGCAAGGACGGACTGTACCGCATTACGGCCGGTGTCGTAATCGACTGCACCGGCGATGCCAATGCCGTCGCCATTGCGGGACTGGAGACGGTCATTCCGCCCCGATGTCAGCCCGCGACGTATTCAGTCCGTCTTTCCGGAGTGAAAGGAATCCCGTCGGCGGAGAAGCTGGCCCCGGTCTTTGAAGAAGAGCGCCGAAAGGGAACGATCCGGGCCTCCGATCTGGGATGGGGAACAGGATATTCCTCGCTCTTTATGGAACGGGAAGGCGTCAATGCCAATCACATTCCGGCAGATGGCGCCTACGGCAGCGAAGGGCGGACCAGGACGGAGATCGAAGGCCGGGCGTCCGCACTCCGGGCCTGGCATTTCCTCAAACAGTACGGCGGCTCTCCGGACCTGGAAATGAATTTTGCCGCCTCGGAATGCGGCATCCGGGAGAGCCGGACCATCCGCGGAGATGCCAGAGTCTCCGATGAAGACTATCAAAATGGCCGGATCTTCCCCGATGCACTCTGTTTCGGATGGTATCCGATGGACCGCCACGAATTCGACCGGATCGACGTCCGCCCGCTGGAAACGACGGTGCTCCCAACGGTTCCGCGCGGCGCATTGCTGCCGCGGAAAGGCAGACGGATCGCCGCGGCAGGACGGATCATCGACGCCGCGCCCGGCGCCATTGCCGGATTGCGGGTGCAGGCCGTCTGTTTCGCTACGGGGCAGGCGTGCGGTGCCATGGCGCATCTTGCCGCGTCCTCCGGCGTGGATATGCGGGATCTGCCGCTGGAAGAGATCCGGGAACTCCTGCGGCGGCACGGAGCCATTGTGCCGGAGGAGGTATGAGGTATGAGGTATGAGGTATGAGGTTAAAGAGAGTTACGGAAGTGCAAAGTCCTCCATCGCCAATAAAGAAGCGCGGGAGACATCTTACTGGCTGCGTCTTCTCTTCGCCTCAAAATACCTCACGGAACGGCAGTTTAACAGTCTTCACACAGATTGTGAAGAACTGATTCGAATACTGGGATCCACACAACTTACAATGAGAACAAAACTTCAGAAAGGGCTGTAATCATGATGACGAACCGGGAATCTGCATTAAGAACCTCATACTTCATACCCTTGTCCTCCATAGCACGCACTGCGAAGGAGGATCATACCTCATACCTGAAGCGATTCACACTGATCGAACTGCTGGTCGTTATCGCGATCATCGCCATTCTTGCAGGCATGCTCCTGCCGGCTCTGGGAAAAGTCAAGGAACGGGGCAACGCGGTCAGCTGTCTCAACAATCTCAAGCAGCTGGGCGCCGGATGCCAGATGTATTCGCAGGATCATGATGACACCATTCCGACCGGCTACAGCAACAAAGTCAGGTGGATGCAGCTTATCGACCCGTATGTTCCGGTGATCGATTCGAGCATTGCCGACAACTACGGGATCCTTCCCCCGAACGGGATACTATGCTGCCCCAGCGACAAATACTACAACAAGCAGTACAAACGGTATCTGGAAGGCAGCAGCGGCATGTCCTGGGAATCCTGCCGGAAAAACGGGAACGACAATCCCAGTTACGGGATCAGCTGGTGGGCTAGCTGCTACATGACCGGGATCCGGCTCACGAAGTTCCTGCATCCTTCCGGAAAAGTCTATTTTGCCGATGTCAATCACTCGGGCGATCCGGGCGTGGGCACAACCGACGGCAGCTACAATCTGAACAACGCCAAATGTCTCTCCGTCCGGCATTCGGACCGCATCAACTTCCTCTGGGTCGATGGACACGTGGGCGAAACGGACAGCCGTTTTCTGTACGCGGAGATCATTCCCGGCGGAGTGATAAACGACAAATACTGGAAACCGGAAAAGTAATACCGCGGAGCTGCTGCGGGAAAAACAGAATCCGCCGCGGAATTTTACGAATTCCGAAGCGAGGCGCACCAGTCGCGGATCACGGCGGCGGCCACGCTGCCCTGGCGCGGCAGAGGGGGAAGAGCGTCGGGGCGGAACCATCCCAGGGAATCAAGTTCCGAGCCGTCGGGGGTGGCGGTGCCGGAAAGATATTCGGCGCGGAAGGCCAGCATGAGGCTGTTGGGAAAGGGCCACGGCTGACTGCGGAGATACCGGATATTCCCGACCCGGATGGACGTTTCCTCCATGACCTCGCGCTCCACGGCCTGTTCCACTGTCTCTCCCGCTTCCACGAAGCCGGCAATGAGACTGTGGACGTTCCCTTCGAAGTTCCGGTTGTGCGCCAGAAGGATCTCGCGTCCTTCATTGCGCGTGACGGCCACGATGACGGCGGGCGCCAGCTGGGGAAAATACCGGGCGCCGCAGACGGGACAGAAAAGGGCGGAGTCGGTATCGGAATCCTGCAGTTCGGTGCGGCATCGTCCGCAGAACCGGTGCAAGTCCAGCCAGGACAGGATCTTTTTTGCCCGGCAGAGAGCCTCTTTGACATCCCCGGCGGACTGCGCCAGGGCAGCGCGGAGGGGGACGGCGGTCAGTCCTCCGGGCAGCGGATCCGGCAGGGGCCGTTCCAGTTCCGCGGCGGCGAAGCACTGCGGACCGGAAAACCCGATGGATCGGAAATGATCTGGCGTGCGGATGGGGACGGCGGAAAGGAGAGCGGCGGCGCGGCCGGGACCGGGGAGCTCGGAACCGTCCAGAATGACGGACCGGCCGGAAAAGAGGATGAGCCGGGCATTGTCCGGCAGACGGGAGGCAGGGATCCGCACAAGGATCTGATCGGCTTGGAACATGAGGGGAAATCCTTTACGCTGTTTGTATGATCAGGAAACGGAACACCGTTCGGCCATGTCTTCGATCCACCGGACAAACCGTTCGCGGCTGCCGGCGGGAAAGAGAGGCGGTTCCTCCCGGATCCCGACGGCAAACTCCGTAACGGAATCCAGAAAATTCTGCCGGTCAGGCGGAACGGAGACCAGACCGTTTTCGCAGAGGAACACCAGTTTGACGTAGGAAAGCCAGGGCGTGGCCGTACGCATTTCCGCGGTTCGGGTCAGCATACGGGAAAGGGCGCGGAAGGTATCCGGCAGAGAGACCATGGGGCGCGAGTTGCGGAGAAGGAAGGCGGCCAGCGAACAGGCGGCCAGGAAGGCGGATGGCTCGCCGGCCAGATCGTCGTGGGAAAGGATCGGTTCCGGCGCGCGCAGGGAGACGAGGCCGGAGGCGGTTTTCGGTTCCCTGAAATCGAAGGAGATCTCGCGGAAAAGCGAGACGACGGGGAAGGACCGTTTCCCGAATTTCCGGACGCCGCGGCAGATGAGGTCGATGCGTCCGAAGTCGGGAGAAAGACAGGCGAGGATCAGCCCGGTCTCCTGAAAGGGCGTTTTCCGGAGAATGATGCAGGAGGTTCGCGGCATGACGGCGGAACCTCTACGGTTGTTGTTTGGCCTTTTCCGAGGCCTTTTTCAGCAGCTTGGTGGATTCGAGCTTTCTGGCATAGCTGGCGGGCCGGTTGCCTGCGTTGTCGATGGCCCGGGGATCGGCGCCATGGTCCAGCAGGAACTGGATCATTTCCGGGTTGTCGGCTTCGGCGGCCCAGAAGAGAGGGGTTTTTCCGTCATCGATCAGTCCGTTCCGGGCCAGGAGTTCATGGAGTCCCTCGACGTTGACAAGGGTCAAGGTTTTGTATATGAGGGATAGAGTGGAGTTGATCTCCAGTTTTTTCTCCAGGATCTTGCCCGCCAGAAAAATATTTCCCGCCGTGACGGCATGCTTCATGGCAAGAAAACCGATCAGGTCCGTGTCGGTGCCGGAATTGAAATCGGGCAGAGTCGAGAGCAGATACAAAGCCGTCTCCGTATTGCCGGAATCGATGGCGAGGGAAAGCGGCGTCTGGCCGTCCTCGTCGTGTACATCGCACTGCGCCCCGTGGTCAAGAAGCAGATTCACCAGTTCCAGAGACCGTGTGCGGGCCATGGCGGCAAAGCAGAGAGGGACACGTCCGCGGTCATCGGCCTTGCTCAGATCCGCTTTCCTGGCAAGGAGGACCCGGGCTGCATCCGCACTGCCCAGCCGGAGAGCTTCCATGAGAGGGGTCTTGCCGCCGGGCCCGACGACGTCGGGCGAAACGCCGCTGTCCAGAAGGCATTCCAGCGGAGCAGTATCGGGAAGTGCGGCGGCGGCATGGACGGCGGAAAAGCCGTGGACGTCGGGAAAGAGGGGATCGGCGCCGTATTTGAGCAGAGTCCTGATCTTGTCCGGGTTGGAGGAAATGACGGCGTATTCGAGAGGAGAAATGCCTCTCGGGTCAATGAAATTGAGATTTCCCGCCTTCGCGGCCGCCGAAGAAATATCGGTCTGCCGGGGATCGAGCACCGCTTTGATGAGAGCGGCTTTTTCCTCGGAAATGGAATCCGGAGGTTCGGGAAGAGAGTCTGCACAGGACGTCAGAAGGAACAGGAGAGGACAGAATACGAAGAGACCGAAGCGGAAGAGAATACGTTTTTTCATTGGGAGACCTCCTGTTTTTCCCGGTTGTTTTCCCGGAACGACGCCCGGAGCTGCCCGCAGGCGGCGCTCCCGGCGGAACCCTTTTCCACCCGGACCGTGACGGGCACATGCCGGGAGATCAGGACATTTTCGAAGCGTTTGACGGTTTCGCGGTCCGGCCGTTCGAAGGAACCGCGGGCCTTGTTGTATGGGATGAGATTGACTTTTGCGCGTGCCTGAAGGGCCACTTCGGCGAAATCGCGGGCGTTCTGCATGGTGTCGTTGATGCCCGCCAGAAGGACGTATTCCAGGGTGAGAAGGCGGCCCGTGGCGTCACGGTGAGCCTTGCAGGCCTGAAGGATCTCGCGGATCGTCTTCCGGAACGCATCGGGAATGAGTCGGCTCCGGATTTTGTCGTCCGGCGCGTGCAGGGAGACGGCGAGATTCCACTGTTTGCCGTGTTTGGCCAACTGGAAAATGCCCGGAGTCCAGCCGCTGGTGGAGATGGTGACCCGCCGCTGCGCCAGGCCGACGCCGTCGGGATCGGTGATGATATCGAGCGCGCGTTCGAGATTTGCGTAGTTGAGAAGCGGTTCACCGACGCCCATCATCACCACATTGTCCGGCATTTTCCCTTCGCGTTTCGAAAGAAGGAAGAACTCTTCCACGATCTCGCCCGCGTGAAGATTCCGGACCAGTCCATGGGCTCCGCTGGTGCAGAAAACGCATCCCACGGGGCATCCCACCTGAGAGCTCAGACAGAAGGTCAGGCGGCCGTCCTCCGCCGGGATGGACGCGCATTCCACGGTTTCGCCGTCATGCAGCCGGAGCAGATATTTTTTCGTGCCGTCCGGCGCTTCTTCCGTTTCGGCAACGGAAAGGGAACCGCAGAGGAAGGATTCCTTCAAGGCGGCCCGCAGCGCGGCGGAAAGATTGGTCATTTCCATCGGATCGACGGTTCTCCGTTTGACGATCCACTCGCGTATCTGTCTGGCGCGGAACGGACTTTCTCCCCGTTCCCGAACGAATCCCTCCAAATCGGCCATCTCCGCGGCGGCCAGAAATATTTTTTTGTCAGTAGTCTTCGTCGTACTCATCGGTTTCGTCCTTTCGTGGAATGCCTTTATACAGAAACAGGCGGTTGTCCTTGTACACGGTGTCGTACAGCCGGACCCAGTCACGGCCTGCCGCCGCCGGGACTCCGGTGGATATGACATACACCGTTTCGGAATCGTCGGCGATCTGCCGCGACGTATCCGCCGTCTTGACGCGGACTCCCATGTACCAGCACT
This sequence comes from Lentisphaeria bacterium, assembly GCA_017615635.1. Classification (GTDB taxonomy): domain Bacteria; phylum Verrucomicrobiota; class Lentisphaeria; order Victivallales; family UBA1829; genus RGIG8244. The sequence goes on along the minus strand of JAFZZR010000187.1, from coordinate 4,509 downwards.
CGGGATACAGTCCCGAGATCTGGGAGTCCTTGTAAATGGTGAACGGTTTCTTTCCCTCTTCTTCCGCAGGCAGAAACGACCGGAATTCCCGGCCCATGGCGCTCCGGGGCCGGTTGTACGCCCGGTAAGGATTGACAACGCCCCAGAAGAGAAGCATCATGGATCCGAAGAAAAGAAGATACACTTTCCAGACGGCCTGTTTGCGGACACATAGGATAAGTCCGGTCACCGTCAGACAGAACGCGGTCAGAACTTCCAGCGTGGCGACGATCAGCGACACGCCCGTACGGTAGTCCAGAGCATGCAGACGCGGGAGGACCGACTGCAGGAAAGATTCGGGAAGATAAAGGAATCCGAGGAAAAGAATGGAGGCAAGGAGCAGGATCCAGCCGAAAAACCGGAAAGCGGTCAGGAAACGGAATCCGTATCTCCGGACCACGATCCAGTAAAACTCGCCGATCAGCACGGCCAGAAGGGGCGTCAGATACAGCAGATCGCGGCTCCGGGTTTCCGGATTCAGCCACAGCATAACACCCAGAGTCAGGAAAAGGATCCGGTGAAATTTGCCGAAAAGAGGATTCGGATCCAGCGGGATCAGCGCGGAACAGAAAGGCGCCCAGAGCATCAGACTCCAGGGAAGAAACCGGAAAAAGATGTCCGGCAAAAAACCGATCAGCTGCTTGAAATATCCGGAAACGGCCGGTCCCTCCTGCTGGACCGGCGCCGCCATGGCCATCTTCGCTTCCCACTGCGGAAGCCACTGAAGAAGAATGAAAAGCGCCAGAATACCCAGGCAGACGGGAACGCCGGGATACCGGAGTTTCGTCCAGACGTTGAGAGGTCTCTGCTGGATCAGGAGCGGGATCGCGAAATAGATCAGTCCGGTGACCCCGGCATTGCAGTATGCGAGACCGCCGAAGAGGCCGGCGGCGATCCAGGCCAGATTCCAGTTGCCGCGTCCCAGGGCCAGTTCGAACCAGAGAAGCCAGCCGGAATACAGGATCAATGCGGTCAGCATGTGAGGATAGCCCTCCACCGCCTTTTCCGCCGCAAGAAGCGTGGAAAGCATGACGGCGGCCCCGGCGGCGGATGCCTGAATCCCGCCCGTCCGGTAACAGGCCAGCCAGACGATCATGACCAGTGCGAGAAGAGAAACGACCGAAATGAACCGGAGGGAGAATTCCATGGGGAGCCCGCAGGCGGAAAGACCTTTTGCGAGAGCGGGAAAGAGCGGAAAAATACCGGTCTGCATTTGACCGTGAAGAGTGATCAGCGGCGGGAAGGAGTTCATCTCCTGTGCGGCCACGGCGTATTCGCTTTCGTTCCGGAAAAGCTCCCGCATTCCCAGATCCCAGAAGGAATAACTCAGTGCAAAAATGACCAGAATAAAGCAGATGGTCCTTCCGGCACAAGGCTTTTTTTCTTCAAAGATCGCCATCTTTCTCCGCGTCCCGGCACTGTTACGGCACCACCGCCCGTTTCCGGCTCATCTGAAGCGTAGAGGCTTCCGGGACCTGAGGCGTTGTCAGGGCGTCGAAATCCTCCCGGGTGAATTCCGGCTTGCCGGACGGCTCTTCCATGGCGGCCGGTTCGGGATCGGGATGTTCCACCGTTTCGGGCTTGGAGAGCAGCAAGGCCGTGATGACCCAGATGATGATGATCAGCAGAAGTGCGAGGCCCGCCGCGGCCGACCAGAAAATCTTCCGCAAACGCTTGTCTTCCAGTTCGTTGATGACTCCGTCCTTTTCCAGATTCTGGATCAGAGAGGTCGGAACATCTCCGGATCCATGCCCGGTCTTCAGCTTCGCACGGATCATGGCCGCACTTTCCTCGTCCAGCCCGTAAATATCGGAAAGGGTCCGGATATAGGCCGACACATAGACCGGAGGCGGCAGACTCCCCAGATCCGAGCGCTCCAGCGCCGAAAAATATCCGGGACTCAATTTTGTGATCCGTCTTACCTCTTCCTCGGAGAGACCGGCCTTCTTCCGCGCCTGCGTCAGAAGATCCCCGAAGTTGGCGTCCGGCGGAAAGTCTCCGGGCGAGAGATGGACCGCCCCACGGCGGATCGGCGAGGCATGTCTCTTTTCCCGGACCGGCGAGGCATCCCGGCCGCCGTCCCGGCTGGGGAGCGGATGAACATCCGAGAAAATCAGGGGCGGCTTCTGTCCGGCCTCCTCTCCGGCGGGCTCGTTTGTGAGGACCGGAGGGGGCGCATCGGGATCGACCGGTTCTTCGGGATCGGGGGACTGCACCGGGATCTCGACGATCCCGGGAATCTCTTCCTGAACGGTGTCAGGGGGCGGTGCCACGGTGAAAAGATCCTGCTGATTCCGGATTCCGGATTCCGGATTGTTTTCTTCTGGCATGGTAAGGTTGTCCACTTCGCGTTATTCCTTTTCTTCAAGGCCGTCGGTAATGAGGATCTCGCGTTTCTGGCCGCCGGGCAGCGGAGCGCTGATGATCCCGCGTTTTTCCAGTTCATCCATCAATTCGGCCGATTTATTGTATCCGATTCCCAGACGCCTCTGGAGATACGAGGTGCTGGCTTTTTGTTCCGTAATGATGATCTCCAGCGCTTTGCGGATCAGATCCGAATCTCCGGGCTGCAGGTATTTCGCGGCCGGTGATTCGTATTCCGGATCGTTGGAAAGATCATATTCGTCGTCGTCTCTGTTCCCGAAACGCTCTTCCCGGGCCGACCGCGTGGCCGCATAGGCTCCGTCGTCTCCGTCGTCGTCGCCCACGCTGCCCTTGACTTCCACATTTTCGGCGACAACCTGGGAGACGAAGTTCTGCTCCACCTGGTCTTTTACGAAATCGACGACTTTCTGGATCTCCGGGTCGGTGACCAGAGACCCCTGGATCCGTTCCATGCCGGCGGCGCCGTTGGGCTTGAAGAGCATGTCTCCGGATCCGAGAAGTTTCTCCGCTCCGCTGAGGTCCAGGATCACGCGGCTGTCCATATTGGAACTGACCTTGAACGCGATCTTGGTAGGCAGATTGGCCTTGATGAGTCCCGTGATGATGTCTTTTCGCGGCGTTTGGGTGGCAATCACCAGATGGATCCCCGCGGCACGGCCCTTCTGCGCGATCCGGCAGATGCTGGTTTCCACATCGCCCTTGGCCTCTGTCATCATGATGTCCGCCAGCTCGTCGATGATGATGATCAGCAGCGGCAGCTTGGGCGGAATCACTTCGCCTTCTTCGTCCAGCACCGGGGCGGGATCCGGCGGACGCGTGTTGAAATCGGAAAGTTTCTTGGCATGGACTTTCGCCATGACCCGGTAGCGTCTCTCCATTTCGTTGACGCCCCAGCGGAGCGCCAGCGGCACCTTCTTGGGATCGTTCACCACCGGCGTGATCAGGTGCGGGATCGGACGGTACATTTCCAGTTCCACCACCTTCGGGTCCACCATGATCAGTCGCAGATCCTCCGGCGAGAACCGGAAGAGCAGACTCATGATCAGCGTGTTCATGCAGACGGATTTTCCCGATCCCGTAGAGCCCGCTATGAGCAGATGCGGCGCCTTCGCCAGGTCGGTCACGATCACTTCACCCGCTATGTCCCGCCCCAGAATGATGGGGATTTGGGCCCGGGACTCTTTCCACACCGCGGATTCCATAAGATCCCGGAGACACACGACGCTGGATTCTTTGTTGGGCACTTCGATTCCCACGGCCGTCTTCCCCGGGATCGGCGCCAGAATACGGATCGTTTCCGCCGCCAGATCCATGGAGATGTTCCCCTGGATCCCCGTGACCTTCTCCACTTTCACGCCGGGCGCCAGAGTCACTTCGAACCGGGTCACACGGGGACCCACGATGATCTCGCTCACATGTCCGTCCACATTGAAACTCTCCAGCGTGTTCTGGATCTTGTCACGGGACGCCTCGATATGGCTCTGATCCTCCTTCTTGACTTCCGTCTGCTTCGTCAGAAGAAACACCGACGGAAGCTCGTACTGCGCACACTGAATCCCCGACCCGGCCGCCGACGGCCCGGGCCGCGGATTCCCTTTCTCTTCCGCACGGGGCTGCTGATTGTCATAACGGTCCTTTTCCCGGGCGAATTCCCGGATGACCGGAGCCGGACGGTTCGCGTTCTCCGCCGCGGCGGCGGGCGGCGGCGCAACAGGCGTTTCCGTCTCCTCGGTCCGCACCTGCGGGGGCACCGCGGCAGACGATCCGTCGTACGCGGTCACGGGCGGAGCAACAGCCGCTCCTTCATCCTCCTTGACCCGGGGCGGCACGACCGCAGGCGCAGAGGGATCGGACGGCAGGACCGGAGGTGCAGCGCCGGCAGGCTGACTGGAGGAAGCAGCCGGAACACTTTCCGCTGCCGATGCGGATCCATCCTGCGTCTCTCCTTCCGGTGCGGCGGACGGCATGAAAAAGTCAAGAATTTTTCTGCCCAGGGCAAACACCTTCTTTTCGCCTGTCTCCGGCTGTGCCGGGGCGGACACGGCGGAAACAGGCGCCGGTGCAGGCGCAGGTGTCGGGACAGGT
>JAFZZR010000186.1 GCA_017615635.1 Lentisphaeria bacterium | reverse complement strand
ATCATACCTCATACTTCATACCTTTTTATTACTCCCACCGGTACTCCCTCGGCGGCCAGAAATTGGAGTTATTGGCCTGGCCCGAAGAACTGTAGGTAATGGGAAGGGTCAGTACGGAGCCATCGAAAAAGGAGAAATTGCTCCTGGATTTCGGGTGATAGTGGAAGCACTGATTCCAGTCGCTCGGAGTGTAATTGTTCCGTATGGTCATGCAGCTTTCCATGAAAAGCCACGGCTTCCGGTGATTGGCAGACGTCGTTTGCACAGTTTTTTCAACTTTTGTACCCATCAGACCTTTCCAGGCAAAATAACTGATGCCCAGTTTCCGCCACATTTCCTCATGCTGCTGCACGCCCCGGGCCTTCGGACACACCATGGTCTCCGGCACATCGTACGTGAAGTAATATTGTTCGAATCCGGATTTCTCCTTCAGCTCCGCCACCGAAAGGTTTCTCGCTTTTCCCGGATCCAGATACGAAACGAATTTCATCAGGTAAATGTAGTTGTTTGCAGAGACAGACTTACTCGGAAAAAATCCGTTGTTGTCGTCGAAATACATGGTTGCCGCAATGACCATCTGCTTCTGATTGTTCAGGCACTGGGTGTTCGCGGCGGTCTCCTTCACCTGCCCCAGAGCAGGAAGAAGCATCCCCGCGAGAATGGCGATGATGGCGATCACGACCAGAAGCTCGATCAGGGTGAAGTCTTTCTTTCTCATTTTTCGGTTCCTTTCCTCAAAGTTTTTATAAATAGGCCGGATAGGATAGATAGGCCGAATAGGACAAAGCCTCTCGGTTTCATTCCGTTTTCTTTCCTCTCTCATCTCCTTGTCCTCCGAAGCTTTAGCGAAGGAGGATCATCTTTCATCTCTTCTGTTTCCTCTCTCCTCACCTTCAGAATAACGTACATGGGTACATCCTTCAGCAGGACCGTTCCGTTGTCGGCGATTTGAGCGGAGCCGCCCAGGGGACAGAACACGTCCGAAACGGGAGCGGAGCAGGCGATCCGGTCCGCGCAATCTTTCGGTTTGGCGCCGCGGACGATCCGGGGAGAAGGCGAAGCCGTATTCAGATACTCCAGATCGTACTCCATGGCGAGGAGATGAATGGAATTTCCGCGGATACTCACGGCGAAGCCGGGCGCATGGACCCGGGGCAGATCCTTCCGCATGGCGTTCCGGACCCGGAGGAACAGTTCCCGGGGGTTCCGGGCGGGATCGTACCACAGTCCGGGACGGAGCTCCTTCCATTCGTCGGGCGGATCATAGAAATCGAAGGACTGATTGCAAAGCCAATCCAGCGAAGCAAAGTCCTTTTCCGGACGGACGGGGAATCCGGCGGGGTCATCGGGTCCGAACCGGAGAATCACGCCGCCGGAGGCCAGATAACGGTCCATGTCCGACTGTTCCTTCTCCGACAGAACGAGGACCGAGGGCATCACCACGCAGGGACACAGAGCCGGATCCGCCGGAAAATCGAAGATGGTTTCCGCACGAATCCCGGCAGCGAAGAGTTCCGTGATCAGCCTGCGGTAGTCGGCGGAAGCTCCGGTTTCGCAGGAACCGAAGAAAGTCTCATACTTGGTCGTTTCGGAAAAATAGACTGCACAATCGTATTCCGGAAACTCTGAAAAAAGGTCCGGGTGCGCCGCTTCGAAGCGGAAGGCCCGGGCAATGGCCGAAGCGCCGTCGGGCAGAAGCGACCGGATCTTTCCGGGCAGACTGCGTCCGTCGGCCGGACTGAACCAGGTAGAGAGTCCGGCCAGATGGTTCATGGCCCAGAGGTGTCCGGCGGAATCGGAAGAGGATCCGTATCCGATGACGATGACGGGCCGTCCGTACTTCCCGGCGGCGCCCGCCTGATAACTGATCTCGGCCGTCCGGCAGGATCCGGTCAGATTTTCCCCGCAGAGCTCCAGGTTGATGATATTGTCGCCCCGGACAAATTCATGGATGGACTGGCCGCAATGATTGCTGTTGCCGCCGTACGCGCCGGTGGTGTTGCAGGACATCAGGGGAAAACCGGGAGGCAGAGCCGCCTTCACGGTCTCCAGAAATTCCCCGATGGAATCTCGGCGCATAGCCAGGTATTCATGCCAGCGGGGATCGTCCCAGTTTCCCCAGAAAGAGGGATCGGAAGCATCCGGCAGCTCGAAGTGCAACTTTTTCCGGCAGTGTTTGCAGGAGCAGTGATAGAATCCGCCGAAAAAGATCATATCGTCGCACATGAGTCCGTCGATGCCCGTCTCCGAAACCAGACGCTTCAGATACTCGGCATACGCGGCCCGGAATCCCGGATGATTGATGCAGAACTGCTCGGCGTAATACTGCGGTATCCAGACTGGACCGCCGGTCCGCGCGTCGATCATGCGCCAGGAGTTCAGCTTTTCGCCGTGGAACGACCAGTCTTCGGCGGCTTCGGGGGACGGCGCCCAGGGAAGATGATGCGCCTTCGAGCGCATGGCCTCGCGGCGCTCCTCCCGGCTGCGGAAACGATGGACCAGTGTGGCGGAATGATGATCGAACAGACGGATGTCCCTCTCCTTCAGCACGCTGGAAATCTCGGAAAGAAGATCATGCAGGATCGGCCAGTAGGGAAGGAAATCCCAGCGGAAGTGCGTGCCGAAAATGATCGCGGTATCCGCGCAGGCATCGGCAAAGGAATCGGCACGGCGCAGGATCTTGTCGTGCACATCCGGATTTCCCAGCTCCAGATCGTCCCAGTCGATCCGCCAGGTGAGAGCCCGGAATCTTTGATTTACGGCCGGTTTCATCAGACGTTCTCCTCGGTTGCAGCAGGGTGAAGCGGGATGATATCATTCCCGGAAAGCAGGACCATGGGCAGGACGGTCTCCGTAACGGACGTATCGCCGGACAAAATCTCCAGCATCCGGTCCAATGCCGCATCCAGCAGCGGGCGCAGCTCCTGATACATGACGAAATCGCATCCGGGACACGACGAACGCGGAGAAAAGGCGGCCGCTTTGAGGTTCGGGAAAAAACGTTTCAGAAACGGCACGGTCTGAGGGACCGCCACGATACCGTCGGGTGCGTTATCCCGGTGAGCCCGGGCGAAGTCCGTCGCGGCGGCTTCGTGATATCCCTCGCCGTGCAGCAGATAGAGTTTCCGGGAATCGCTGACGCAGAAGAGATCCGGATCGAAGCCCTCGCCCAGTTCCCGCTGAAAAACGGACCGGACATCCTCGATGTAGTTTTCGAAGTCGGGCGGTCTCCGATAGTCCAGGAAACCGATTTTCCGGCATCCGGCCGACTTCAGCGCCTTCAGGACTTCGGCGTAGGCGGCGAAATGATCCGATCCCACATGGTTGACGGGAAAGTTCCGGTTGTTGGAACAGATGACCGGGATATGGTTTTCCAGCAGGCAGTCGCAGATCTTCCGGCTTATGCTGCTGCCGAAGAAGATGTATCCGTCCACGGGGAACTGCAGAAGCAGACGCGGATTTTCATCGAAAAGAGCCGGAGTCGACGTAATGTTCAAAAGGGAATATCCGTCTTTCTTCAGCCGCATATCGGCCTGTTCCATTGCCAGATCTCGCACCGGCGCCGAAAAATAGCTGCCCACACAGCCGATGACGCCGTATCGTTTCCGAGGCTCCGATGTTCCCCGCAGGAACGTGCCGCGGGACGGGATCACCACAAGAATGCCTTTTTCCGCAAGAAGCTCCAGCGCCTTCCGGACCGTGATATGGTTCGCGCCCAGCCGACGCGCCAGAGTATGAATGCCGGGCAGACGTCCCCCGCGGAAAGCACCCCGGCGGATCTCATCCTCGATCCGGCTGCTCAATTTTCTGTAGACAGATTCCATTTTCTCACTCCTTGCACCAATTATACAAACCGTTATATATCGGTGTCAAGGGGTGGTTGTCATTTTTTTCCGATTTTTTTCATCCATCCGCCGTCTTTTTTTCAAAAATCGCCGAAAAACGGATTGACGAATTCTTTTTTTCGTGATATCTTACTTCTTCAAAAAAATATCTTTCAAACCGGCTGCGCATGGATTCCGATATACGAACCTTGAAGATCTCCTCCTTCTCCTTTATGGGAGACGGCATCGCCTCGCTGCCGGACGGGCGTGTCTGTTTTGTCCGGGTCGGCATTCCCGGCGATACGGTGGAGGCGCAGGTTTATTCCGTCAAGAAGAATTTTGCCCGGGCCGCCGTCCGTTCCATTCCGGTCAAATCGGACCACAGGCGGGAGTCCTTCTGTTCCCTTCGCGCAAACGATCCGCCGTGTCCGGGCTGCGTCTATGCCGAAACCGAAGCGGATTTCGAGCTTCAGGCAAAGCAGAAACAGTATGAAGATTTCCTCACCCGTGGCGGACGGGCTCCCCATTGCCGTTTCGGGCCGCCCTTCCCTTCCCCGGTCCGGACAGGATACCGGAGCCGGCTCTCCCTCTCCTGTGAAGGCGGACAGGCCGGGTACAGGGCGGACGACAACCGGACACTCATTCCGGTAAGGAACTGTCCGCTGGCCCGCAAAGAGATCAACGAAACGCTGTCGGATCTGGAGATCCCGGAGGACGCGAAACGGCTTCTGATCCGGTATACGGAAAAAGACGGCACGATCGTGCGTTTCGAACGGCCCGGGCGGAAGGAACGTCATCCGGATAAATCATTTCTGACGGAAGATCTGGGGGAGCACGGGACCTTTCTGACGCCGACGGGCTCCTTTTTTCAGGTGAATATGCCCGTGGCAAAGGCACTCATCGATTCCGTTCTGGCATACCTGGAACAAAAACAGCCTCGATATCTGCTCGATCTGTTCTGCGGATCCGGATTCTTCTCCGCGGCGGCACTTCGCCGCTTCCCCGCCCTCCGGACCGTAGGGGTGGAGCTGGATCCGGACGCCGTGCGGGCGGCAAGGCTTAACGTCTCCCGTCTTGCTCCGGGATGCGATGCGCGCTTTCTGACTCTCGATGCAGGGAAATTCGATCCTGTCCGCACCCCGGCCGAACCGGATAAGACGCTGGTCCTGCTGGATCCGCCCCGGACAGGGATCCCGGAACGTCTTGCGGAAGCGCTGAAGAACTGGGGCCCGGCGTGTATCGTATACGTCTCCTGTGCGCCGGATATGCTGCGGAGGGATATCGAGAGACTTGGCAGCGGATTCGAAGTACGGGAAGGACGCCTGTTCGATATGTTTCCCGGCACGGCCCATTTTGAAAACATAACGCTCCTGGAGAAAATATGAACGAGGACAACGGACATCGCGCCAGGCTGCGTGAAAAATACCGCATAGGAGGACCCGACGGGTTTCTGGATTACGAAATTCTGGAACTTCTTCTCACCTACGCCGTCCCGCGAAAGGATGTCCGGCCTCTGGCAAAAAAACTGATCGAAGAGTATCATTCTCTTGCGGGCGTCGTGGACGCCGAGCTCTGTCAGCTGGAGGAGACGTCCGGACTGGGCAAAAACTCCGCGATCCTCATCAAGCTGATCCGGGATCTTTCGGTCCGCTATCTCCGGCAGACCATCGACAACGAGGATTTTATTCTGCATGCGGAGAATTTCGCCTCCTATGCGCGTCTCCGCCTGGGCGGACGGACCAGCGAGGTGATGATGGTCTTCTATCTGAATGCGAAAAACATGCTGCTGGATGTCTCCACGCTGGGCGAAGGAACAACGGATGCCGTCAGCGTCTATCCCGACGCCATCGCGAAGAAGGCTCTTCTCAAGGGCGCCCGCTCCGTGGTCCTCTGCCACAATCATCCCGGCGGGATCTCTCATCCGTCCCAGGAAGACCGGCGTGTGACGATGGAGGTGAAAAAGGCTCTCCGGATCCTCAACATCCGGCTGCTGGATCATCTTATCGTTTCCAAATATGACTACTTCAGCTTCCGCGATGCGGACCGGTGCGGCGGCTCCGTCTGCGACCGTGTACTGGATCCCTACCCTGCGGAGGCATGCGAGGACGATGCGGAGGAGAAAGAGCTGTGATCTACGGAATCGGAACGGATATCGCCGACTGCGCCCGCGTAGCCGGGATCTACGAAAAACACGGCTATCACTTCGTCAAGAACATTCTGACGAAGAAGGAGCTGGAACTGCTGGACGCCCAGACGGGGAAAGCGGAATTCATTGCGGGCCGGTGGGCTGCCAAGGAGGCCTTTTCCAAGGCTCTCAAAACAGGCATGTGCGCCGACTGCGCCTTCGTGGAGATCGAGATCCTTCCCGGTCCGCGCAACGTTCCGCAGGTAACCCTTCACGCGGCCACGGCGGAGACCGTCCGGAGACTCGGCATCACGGGGATCCATGTCTCCATCAGTCACGAACGGGCATACGCGATCGGAATGGCCGTGCTGGAATGCGCGGATGAAAAATGATCGACCCGCCCGCGGACAACATTCTTTTTCTGAACACAGTGGACTCCACGAACCGGTACGCGTCCGAACATTTCGACGAACTGGCGGACGGCACGCTCGTCTGGGCGGATGAGCAGACGGCAGGACGCGGCCGGCTCGGCCGGTCCTGGCTCTCCCCGAAAGGCGAAAATCTCTACGTATCCTGGGTGGTCAAGCAGATCCGCGAACCGCTCTTTCTGGCGGCGGCCGCGGCTTCTCTGGCCGTTCTGGAAACGCTCCGGGAAGCGGCAGGCAACGATCTCTCCTTTTATCTGAAATGGCCCAACGACATCTACAGCGGACCCGATAAAATCAGCGGGATCCTGTCCGAAGGCGTGGTCCGGGAAACCCTGCGCGGCGTGATCGTGGGCATGGGGATCAATATAAACAGCCCGGAAGCGACGCTGAAGCGGACGGGGATCCGGGCGGCTTCTCTTCATTCGCTGGACGGACGCGTTTTTTCTCTGAAAAAGATGATTCTCCGGCTGGCAAAACACGTTTGTGCGTGCTATATTATGTATTTAAATGACCCGGATGGTCTCTTCGCCCGCTGGAAGGCGGAAAACCTTCTCATCGGGCAGGAACTGGATTTCGTTCTGCCGGACGGACGGGTGATCCGGTCGCCGTTTCTGGATATAGCGGAAGACGGCGGCGCGGTGATCCTGGACGACGGCAGAAAGAGGATCTTTTCCTGCGGGGACGTCCGGATCGCCAAGGGATCGCTGGATTTCGGAACTTGAAAACAATGAAATAAAATTTAAGGAAAGGACAAAGACAGTATGGATACAAGACTGCTGCTGGACGGACTGAAGGCCATGGTCCTCGGGATGGGCATGGTGTACGTCTTCCTCGTGGTCATGATCCTTCTCATGAAGGTCATGTCGAAACTTCTCGCGCCGTATTCGAAATTCCTCGTGAAGGAATCCCCGAAGAAAGCGCCAAAAGCCGCCGCCGCGGGCAAGAGCGCGCTTTCCGCCGCCGACCGGCTCCTGGCTCAGGCTGCCATCGCCGCCGTCCGGATGCACCGGGGCGAATGAAACGGAACAGTCAAAAAAGAAACATAACAACATAGGATCTTTCAGGAAGAAATGAAAAAAATCAAATTCATGGACTGCTCGTTCCGCGACGGATTCCAGTCCTGCATCGGAGCCCGTGCAAAAACCGACGATTTCGCGCCTGCGCTGGAAGCGGCGGCCAAGGCGGGGATCAACCACATCGAGATCGGCGGCGGCGCCCGGTTCCAGAGCCTCTTCTTCTACACGCAGGAGAACGCCTTCGAGGAAATGGACCGGTGGCGTCAGATCGTGGGTCCCGATGTCAACCTTCAGACCCTTTCCCGCGGCGTCAACGTGGTGGGCCTCTCCTCCCAGTCTTCCGATATCATCGATCTTCATGCGAAACTCTTCAAGAAGCACGGCATCACGCAGATCCGCAACTTTGACGCGCTTAACGACGTGCGGAATCTGGACGTCTCCGGACGCGCCATCGCGAAGTACGGTCTGAAGCATCAGGTCACTGTCACCATGATGGGCCTGGCGCCCACGCTTCACGAAGACTACGCGCATACGCCGAAATTCTACATCGACCGCCTCAACGAGATCATCGCCAGCGGCATTCCCTTCGACTCTCTGGCCTTCAAGGACGCCTCCGGCACCTCCAAGCCCGCCACCGTCTACGAGACGGTCCGTCAGGCCCGCGAGATCCTGGACAAGACCTTCGGCAAGGGTGTCAAGGAGATCCAGTTCCACACCCATGACACCGCCGGCGGCGCGGTGGCCTGCAACCTGGCGGCCATCCGGGGCGGCGCGGATATCATCGACCTGGCCATGGCGCCCCTTTCCGGCGGCACCTGCGAGGCGGACATCCTGACCATGTTCCATGTGCTGGACGGCGATCCGGACTACATGCTGGATGTGGATCCCGAAAAGATCCTGGCCGTGGAAAAGGAATTCAAAAAGTGCATGAGCAAGTATTTCATGCCTCCGGAATCCATGCAGGTCTCCCCCGAGATCATCTTCAGCCCCATGCCCGGCGGCGCCCTCACCGCCAACACCCAGATGATGCGCGACAACAACTGTCTGGATAAATACGACAAGACCATCGAAGAGATGCGCGAAGTCGTGGCGCGCGGCGGTTTCGGGACCTCCGTCACCCCGGTTTCCCAGTTCTACTTCCAGCAGGCCTTCCGCAACGCCGTCCAGGGCAAGAATCCCGACGGATCCTGGAAGATGGATCCCAAGGGCTACGGCAAAATGGTTCTGGGCTACTTCGGAAAGACCCCTGTGGCGCCGGATCCGATTCTGGTGAAATGGGCCTCCGAGCAGCTGGGAATGGAGCCGACCACGAAGTCCGTGGTGGAGATCAACGATGCCAATCCGAAGCTGGGCATTGCCTACAACACGGAACTGCTCAAGCAGAACGGGCTGGAAGTCACCGAAGAAAACATCTTCATTGCCGCCGCCTGCGGCGACAAGGGAATCAACTTTCTCAAGGGCGATAAGCCCATGGGGATCCGTTATGCGTCCGAAGTCGGCAAGGCCGCGAAGTCCGATGTGCCCGCCGCCTACACCGTCACAGTCGAAGGCAAGACCTTCAATGTCCAGGTCAAGGAAGGCGGCGTGATCACCGCCGATCTGAACAGTCAGGTGGTGGAAGGCGGAAAGGCCGCCGCTCCTGCCGCAAAGGCCGCATCCGGCGAAGGCACTCCGGTGGCCGCGCCCATGCCCGGAACCATCATCCGCGTGGAAGTCTCCGCCGGTGATGCGGTGGAAGCCGGTCAGGTCGTTGCCGTGATCGAAGCCATGAAGATGGAAACCGAGATCAAGGCGGCGAATGCCGGAACGGTGGCCGAAGTTCTGGTCGGCCCCAAGGAAGTCGTGACCGCCGGTCAGGCCATCATGACTATCAAGTAAGGAGTACTCCCCATGCGAATGCTCTCCTGTTTCATTGCTCTCCTGACCGCGGCGGCGGGCTTTGCCCTGCCTCTGTCGGCGGAGGAAAACATCGTTGTCGTCGAGAAGACGACGATCGAAGCGAAAGACGGAAAGATCTGCGGGAAGACCGACTGCCGCGTAATTGAAGTGCAGTCGGCAGCGCCGGAGAAAAGGGCCCTGCCTTTCACGCTGAACGAACTCAAGGCGAAGTACCCGAAAAAGATTTTTCCGATCAAGAAGCCGTTTTCGGCGGAAGACGATGTTTTCGACTACTACGTGAACTTCGAAACCGGCCATCTGTACCTGGTCTACAATTGGGAAAAGCCGGGCGTCGTGTACTCCAACTCGCTGAAAGTCGGCGACAAGCTCCATGACGGCAGCGAGATCTTCACGATCAAGCCCACAGGCCGCAGCAAAGGCAAGGTCAAGCTGGCCCAGGCGGCGCAGGTCGTGGCGGTTCGGGATGGATTCGACAGCGCCCAGACGCTCCTCCCCGGTGATGTGGTGGCCGAGTTCTCACCGCATCTGGTGTATCATGACTCCCTCGTCAGCGGCTCTTCCGTGGGCAACCTGCCCGGATTCGCGGACTGCTTCCGCGGCCTCTGGCAGAGCACGGGCATCTGCAACATCATCGACCAGACCCGGGCGGACTTCCCGAACACGTGGATCCTGGGACTCGGACGCGTCATCATGATGCTGATCGCGCTGGTCCTCATGTATCTGGCCATCGTCAAGGAGTTCGAACCCCTTCTGCTCCTGCCCATCGGCTTCGGCGCTCTTCTGGCCAACATTCCGCTGGCCGGCATCTCCGCTCCGGGCGGGATCCAGTACCTCATCTTCGAGGTCGGAATCAACTCCGGCGTCTTCCCGCTGCTCATCTTCATGGGCGTCGGTGCCATGACGGACTTCGGTCCCATGATCGCCAATCCCAAGACCGCTCTGCTGGGCGGCGCGGCGCAGTTCGGAATCTTCACGGCCCTGCTGGGAGCGCTGGCGCTGAACTTCGTGCCGGGCATCGACTTCAATATCAAGGACGCCGCCTCCATCGGGATCATCGGCGGTGCGGACGGCCCCACGTCCATCTTCCTGACCAGCCGTCTTTCGCCCTCGCTGCTGGGCGCCATTGCCGTGGCTGCCTACTCCTACATGGCGCTGGTGCCGATCATCCAGCCGCCCATCATGAAGGCGCTCACCACGGCGGAAGAAAAGAAGATCCGCATGGCCCAGCTCCGGCCCGTCTCCAAGATCGAGAAGATCTGCTTCCCGATCCTCATCACCCTCCTCTGCGCCTTCCTTCTGCCGGATGCGGCGCCCCTCATGGGCATGCTGATGTTCGGCAACCTGATGAAGGAATGCGGTGTGGTGGACCGTCTGAGCGACACGGCGCAGAACGCCCTGATCAACATCGTGACGATCTTCCTTGGCATCGCGGTTGGCTCCAAGCTCTCCGCCGAACAGTTCCTCAGCGCCCAGACGCTGGGAATCCTGCTCCTGGGCTGTGTGGCCTTCTGCGTGGGCACCGCCACCGGCGTCATCTTCGCCAAGATCATGAACTGCTTCTCCAAGGTCAAGATCAACCCGCTGATCGGCGCGGCCGGCGTTTCCGCCGTCCCCATGGCCGCCCGTGTGGTCAACAAGGTCGGTCTTGAGTTCGACAATCAGAACTTCCTGCTGATGCAGGCCATGGGCCCCAACGTGGCCGGCGTGATCGGATCCGCCGTGGCCGCCGGTGTGCTCCTGAAGCTCTGCGGCGGACTCTGACGGAGAACGCATCGGTCATTTGACATCCGGCGGGAACTGCTTCATCCGGTTCCCGCCTTTTTTTTCGGAAAGAAACCATTATGGCGGAAAACGAAACAATCCGGACCTTCCGTCTGGAGATATCCTACGACGGAACGGCCTACCACGGCTGGCAGAGACAGCCCAACGGGATCACCGTTCAGGAGGTACTGGAAGACAAGCTCTCGCGCCTCTTCGGCGGGATCCCGATCCGCGTCCAGGGCAGCAGCCGCACCGATGCGGGTGTCCACGCGCTGGGTCTCGTGGGCAGTTTCCGGGCGCCGGAGTCCCCTTACATTCCGGACTGGAAGGTGAAGAAGGCGCTGAACCGTCTGCTGCCCGACGATATCCGGATCCGTTCGGCGCAGATCGTTTCCGACGACTTCAATGCCCGGTTTTCCGCCTGTGCGAAGTCCTATGTCTACATGGTGAATACGGGAGACATCAATCCGTTCACAAACCGCTACTGCTGGCACATGGAAGACATGACGGAACTGGATGCTCTACGCGAAGCCATCGACTGTCTGAAGGGCGAACACGATTTCACCACCTTCGCCGTGGAGGCGGCCAAATACGAAGATCCCGTCCGGCATATTCTCGATACGCGGATCGTCACCTTCGGCCCGCTGGTGGGCATGTACTTTCTGGGGACCGGATTCCTCTACAAGATGGTCCGCAGCATGGCCGGCGCGCTCATGTTCGTGGGCCGGGGCCGGATTCCGCCCTCTGAAATCAAGGCCATGCTGGAGGCGAGGAACCGGCTGCGCTGCAAGGACACGGCCCCCGCGAAAGGACTTTTTCTGAAGAAAGTCTTCTATGAGGGCGAATCCATGGAAGGCGATCTGCCGGAACGGCCGCCCTTCTGGATGTTCTGACGGAAATACGTTCCTCCTTTTCTTGCAGGAACCGGAGGACCGTGCTATATTAACGGAATGAGAAAAATTCAAAAAAACAATATATCAGGAGCATGACCATGCGAAACACCTTTCTTCCTTTTTCCAAGCCCTGCATCACGGAAAGTGAAATCGCGTCCGTGGCGGACGTTCTGAGGTCCGGCTGGATCACCACAGGCCCCAAAGCGGCCCAGTTCGAAGCGGACTTCAAAGCCTACACCGGCTGCGCGGATGCCGTGGCCATGACCTCCGAAACATCCGTCATGCAGTGTCTCGTGCGGGCGCTGGGGCTCGGCCCCGGGGACGAAGTCATCACCCCCTCCATGACCTGGGTCTCCATGGTCAACATCACCTGCCTCTGCGGAGCAAAACCGGTCTTCGTGGACTGCGACCGTGACACGCTCATGGTCCGTCCGGAAGCCGTGGAGGCGGCTATCACGCCCCGGACGAAACTTATCGTCCCGGTGCACTTTGCAGGCGCCGTACTGGATCTCGAACCGCTGAGGAAGATTGCGGAGAAACACAACATCCCGCTGGTGGAAGACGCGGCTCATGCGCTGGGTGCAGAGTACAAAGGCGAAAAGATCGGCGCGAAGGGACATGTGATGTTCTCCTTCCACCCCATCAAGAACATCACCACAGGCGAAGGCGGAATGTTCGTCACCGACGACCTCGATCTTGCGGCCCGGATGCGGAGCCTCAAGTTCCACGGACTCGGCGCCGATGCTTACGACCGTCAGACGCACGGACGCGCCCCGCAGGCCCAGGTACTGGAACCCGGATACAAGTTCAACATGCCCGACATGCAGGCCGTGCTGGGAATCGGTCAGCTGGCCCGGGTGGACGAAATGAATGCGCGGCGTGCCCGGATCGCCGGACTCTACGACGAGGCGTTTTCGGCCATGCCCGAAATCCTTCCGGTGCGGAATCCCGAGGGATACGGGTTCAAGCATTCGCATCATCTTTACGTGGTTCGAATCGTATCGGACAAAATCACGCGCGATGAATTCACCGCGGAGCTCAAGGACCGCAACATCGGAACGGGCCTCCATTTCCGCTGCGTCCATCTTCAGAAATTCTTCCGGGATACCTTTGGATGCAAGCCCGGCATGCTCCCCGATACCGAGTGGAACTCCGAGCGGATATGCTCCCTGCCCTTCTTCCCGGATATGACCGAGGAAGATGTGGCGGACGTCGTCAATTCCTGCAAAGACATTCTGTCCAACCGGTGACGGACCATGGCGGACTTCACACTTCTCCGCTTTCAGGACTGCAGCAGCGCGCTGCCGGGTCAGATAAAAAAGAACAAGGAATATCTGTTTCTCTGGGGCACGGCGATCCTGCTTCTTTTCCTGCGGCTGGGAACGGGCGCCGTTTCCGGATCCGAGGGACGCTGGCTGGCCGTGGCGAACGAAATGCTCCGGAGCGGCGACTGGCTTCATCCGACCATCAACGGTGTCCCCTATTTTGACAAACCGCTGATAAGCTACTGGCTGATCGCCATCGTTTCCCTGCTCCAGGGCGGAGAAGTCAACGAATTCTCGGCCCGGCTGCCCAGCGCCCTCGCCGCCCTGCTTGCCCTGGGGTCCGTCATGAACATTGCCAAACGGCTGTTTTCGGAACGGGCGGCCCTGATCGCGGGATGGCTCAGTGTTTCCACGTACAGCTTCGTGTTCTGGGGCCGGCTCGCCGAAGCCGACATGGAGAACACAGCCTTCATCATTGCGGCCGTTGCCTGGTATCTCCGGTGCCGGGAGAAAAAATCCTATTTCCAATACACCCTCTTCTGGACGATCTGCGCCGTGGGCGCCCAGACAAAAGGACTGGCGGCCTTCGTCATTCCGGCGGCCGCCGCGGCGGCCGACATGATCATCAACAAAAGGATCCGCTTCCATCTCAATCTCCGGGCTGTGGGCGGATTCCTGACCGGAATGGTCATTTACATTATCCCCTTCCTGCTGGAAACTCTCTCTCGCGGCGAATACGGCGCCAGCGGGATCGTTTTGGTTTTCCGGGAAAACATCCTGCGTGCGGTCAATCCGTGGGACCACAAAAACGAACCTTTCTGGTGCTACTTCGTTTTCCTGCCCCGGCTTCTTATTCCCTGGTCGCTGATATTCCCTCTGGCCTTTGCGGACGCCTGCCGGAAACTGATCCGAAAAGAGGCATCCAAAGACGAGATCTGGCTTTTCGTTGTCACAGTCCTGATCTTTCTCCTCTTTTCCGCCTCACGCTCCCGCCGCGTCTACTATATCCTGCCCATCGTCCCGTTCTGCATGATCTTCTGCGGACACTTTCTCTCGGAATGCTGTTCCGGCCCGATATTCCGGATCACGAAGATCCTCCTGCGGATCGTGGATCTTCTTCTGCCCGCGGCCGGAATCTTCCTGCTGTCCGTCCCGATCCTCTTTTCGCTGACTGCTTCGAAATTCCTGCCGCATACCATGAGAACGCCGGATGCGTTTCTGGGACTCTTCTATTTCCTGACTCCGTTCCTGGGAGCCGTTCTCCTGGTTTACCGGTTCATCATGATCCGGCGGGAACGGGCAACGGGGAAACCTGTTTTCGGGCTGATCCCCGAGATCTCCTGCGGAGACCGTCTTATTCCGCTTGCGACGGCGGCGATCATCATTCTTTTCTCCATGATCTTTCCGTACGTCAGCGGGAATCCGGTCTTCCGGTCCGGCCGCGGCTTTTACCGGAGTCTGAAGACCACGTTCTTCGAAAAGAACCGGATCCCCGAAGAGAATGTGGCCTTTTTCGGCACGGATCTCTCCTACGGCGTCTTTTATCTGGATCTGCCGAAGAACGCCGCCCTTTACGGGCCGGCAAAACAGGACCGGCATACCCGGAGCTTCACCGACGACACCTCGGAGATCGGCGGGCCGAAGGAATTCGCCGAATTTCTGAAGAAGATCGATGCGGAAGGCGGCGCGGTCATCGGCCGTTTCGATGCTTTCGAATCCACCCGTCTGCCTGATCATATCCGGCAGCGCTTCATTTCCGGCCCCTGGGACTTTGCTCCGGGCGTCATCCGCGAACCGGAAACTCTGACGGACCGCAAGGCGCGCGAAGAGATGGAAGAGGCGCTGGCCCGGGGAGAGGATCCGGAAAAATCGAAGGCCGTGAAAAAATACAGGAAAGTCATCCGGAAGAAGATGCTGGTTCTGGTCGTACCCGCGCCCGATGCGGTGCCGGACGTACCCGAAGCCCGCTGATCCGGCTGTGATACAATATCGAATATAATCGATACGATATTGTATATCTTTGCCCTGATCGGCGATTGTACTTCAGATCCTTTTGTAGTATATTGCGATGCAGAAAAAGAAAATCTGTTGAGCAAATTTACCAACGAAAGGAGTTCCATGATGATGTTGACGAGATTTTTTACGCTCATCGAGTTGCTGGTCGTCATCGCCATTATCGCCGTGCTGGCGGGCATGCTTCTGCCTTCCCTGAGCAGAGTGAAAGACATGGCTCACAGTACGCAGTGTCTCAACAACCTCAGGCAGCAGGGGTATCAGGTTCAGCTATATCTGGATGTAAGTGACTCCTTCACGATGTTCAAGACAGGCACCGTTCCGGCAAGTGATTTCGTCAACCAGCTGGCGGAAGTGAGCGGAACGCAAAAATCGGAAATCTATATTTGTCCCACGCACAAAGCGGACATCGGCTATAACAATGTTCCGCCCAGCAACTACGCCATGAATCTTCAGTCCGCCGGACGCAAGGCAAACTCGCTGAAGAAATCCCCCTCCCTCCAGTCCATGATTGCCGATTCCAAGCGCGACTGGCCGCATCAATCCTGGTACCAGTATATCCAAGTGAAGACCGAAGTGAATGAAAATATTGCGTATGGCCTCTGGAGCAGCATCAAGGAATGGCATCTCAAGAAGGCGAACATGCTCTATTTCGACGGGCATGTCGGAAACACCACGGCAATGGAATGCGCTCAGAAATACACCGATGAGGAATCATTCTACTTTTGGAAGGGCGCTGATCAACGTTGGGTCGGCATGAAATATGAGAAATAGAGGACAGGACATGAAGGGAAAAAGCAACATTCTGGCTTTGGACATCGGCGGAGTCTGCATACACGTCGAGCTGCAGCGGTTTTATGGGGGAGTCGGTTTTGCGGAGCCGCCGCCCTGGCTTCGGGAGCTTGTTTTGAGCCTCAACCTTGGCGAACTCACACCGGAGGAGTTTTTTGCCGCCGTGCGGAATGGACTTCCCGCGCCGCAGCCGGGCGTGGAACGCATCCGGGAACTCTTTGGATCATTGCTTGTTGAGGCGAATCCCGGTATGCGGGAACTGGTGGCGTCCCTCCCCGAACGCGGAGTCCGTCCCGTCTTTTTTTCGGACATCAACCGTCCGCACGTGGAACGGACTTTGGCGCTTCTGGACGCAAAGGAGATCATCACCGACGGGATTTTCAGTTACAAGGCCGGTGCGTTCAAACCGTCGGAAACCATGCTGAACGCATTCGAGACGCGTTTCGGAAAGCCGCTGCTGTATGTGGATGACCTGCCGGAAAACATTGCAGGGGCACAGACACATGGCTGGAACGCCGTTGTCTTTGAAAGCGCGGCGCAGGTGGATTCCATACTGAAGGGATTCGGCTGCTGACGGACTTTGACATTAACCTGATGCGGAATACAAAATATTTGTTGACGATTTTCAAGCCAAAACAAGCGGAATTTTCATCAAGCAAGATGCTGATGGAGGTCCCCGAGGAACTGCAGTCATGACAAAACATATTATTCTCTCAATGATTCTTCTGTTTGCGGCGGAAATCTCCGCCTTCGACTTCGTGCGCGACGGAAATCCCGCCTGCGTCATCGCAGCATCGTCCTCTCCATCGCGTTTCGAGAAGCTCGCCATGGAGGACCTGAGCGAATTTCTGAGCAAGATAACCGGCGTCAGCTTTGAACTTGTTCAGGAGCGGGAAGTGAACGGACGGCCTGCCATCTATGTCGGACAGACGGAGTTCGCGCAGAAGAACGGATACCTTCCGGAGGATTTTCAGAATGAGGAATGGCTTGTCCTGCAGGTTGGTGAGAACCTCATCGTAACGGGTGGCCGCCCCATCGGGACATTCTACGCCGTCTGGCAGCTTCTCAACCGCCTGGGATGTTATCCACTTACCATGGAGAGCACGCGGATGCCTGCATTGCCCGTCCATCAGGCAAACGGGCTCACCTGCCGGGGAAAGCCACATTTCAACGGACGCGTCATTTACGACCGGTTCCCTGTTCTCTCCACCATCATGGGGATGCCGGAGGAAGGGTGTACGGCCTACCAGATGTGGCTGCTGCGGTGCGGCGCCAACGGCCGCCAGCATCGGCGACTCCTCCCGCTTTACGAGGGCGGCCTCACCTACATCACCACGCAGCCGTCCTGGCATACCCTCTGCCTCTACGTGGAGCCGTCCAAATACTTCGACGCCCATCCCGAATACTTTTCCATGAACGAGAAGGGCGAACGGATACGGCCCCGCACGGATGAAGCAGGCGGCTCGCTCTGTCTTTCCAACCCGGACGTACAGAGGATTGCCACCGCACGTCTTCTGGAAATCATCAGGGAGGATCGGGAGCGTCTTCCCCGTGAGGAGTGGCCCATTTGCTATGACGTCTCGCTGCTCGATCTCTTTCCTTATATCTGCAAGTGCCCGGAATGTTCCGCCATTATCCGGGAGGAGGGAGGCAAGGACTTCGGACTGCTTCTGCGCTTTGTGAACAGCCTCGCCGAAGAGGTGGAGAAGTCCTTTCCCGATATTCAGATACGGACCTGTGCGTACGGCGCGGCCTCCTCCTGCGAGGGTATCCGCGTGCGTCCCCGTCACAATGTCGCCATACAGGTTGCCGATCTCTTCGTGACCTGCGACTATTTTCGTCCTCTGGCGCACCCCCTGAACGCCCCCGCCCGAAAGAAATTCGAGCAGTTCCGCGAGTTGGGCGGACAGCTTGTCGTATGGGACTACTGGAACATGAGCTCGTTCTTCGAGCCGCCCAGACTGGAGACAATTCTTGACACCATCCAGCCCGACCTGCAATATTTCTCCTCCATAGGAGTCAAGGCCGTTTTCATCGAAGCGAGCAGACATCCCTACAAACCGCAGAATTTCATTGATTTGCAGTATTTCATCGGAAACCGGTTGCTCATGGATCCGCAGGAAGACACCGAACGGCTTATCGACATTTTTCTGGAGGGACACTACGGAAAGGCAGCTTCGAACCTCAGACAGTACCTGGAACGTCTTCGCGCCTCAGTCGCGGCGGACATTTCGCTGAAGCCCGGGATGAACGTCCCGCCCTGGGCGTATCAGACGGCGGATTTCGTCGTTTCTTCCTACAGATTATTGCAGGATGCCGCCGCCATGGTCCCGGACGGCACGCCGGAAAGACGGCGCGTGCATGACGAACTGCTGCCGATACTCTGGATCGCCATTCAGCGTCCCTGGCTCTATGAAAAGGCTTTCGAAGCGGCAGGGATCTCAATGAAACGGCTCAAGGATGAGTGCCGAGACTACAGCCATGCCCACATGGAACGCTTCGGCGGCAAGGAGCTCGACGTGCGTTCCCGCTGGGTCAAGACGCGACTCGACTGCGACGCGGAACTGCAGGCCTTCGGGAGTGGCTCCCTGCGGCCGCCGAAGGAGTTCCGGGCAATTTCGGAAGAAAAGCTCCGTGTAATGCCGCCCGGACTCTTTGTTCAGAAACCGCAGCATTACTCGGCTCTTGTAAAAGACGAGGAGGCGATCATGGGCGAAGCCATCTGCAGCAGCTATCCTGACGAATCCTGCCATGGAGAGGGGAAATTCAGGAGCGATCCGAACGGACGATGGAAATTTTACGCCACGGAGTTCGGCTTCGGCGGCAGTCCGAAGGTCATTCTCCAGGACATCCCGAAGGACGAAAAGTATCACTGGTACAAACTGCCGGGAATCGAGCTCAACGACAATTGCAACTTCTATGGACATTTCTGGTTCTTCCACATGCCGTTAGGCTCCGCCTTCCGTCCCGACGACGGCGTTTCCGACGGCAACCGATGGGACCTCTGGTTTCACGCCAAGTTCACGGGACCGGCCTACGTACCATCATCCAAAAAGGAAAACGCCACCTGGTGCGACCTCGTGGTCCTTGTCAAACCGGATGCTTCGCCTCTTGTCGATATGGGAGACAAGTGATCGGTCATGCGTTTTGAAACGGCCCCGAAGCCCGCTGATCCGGTCCGGGGCCTCCGCTTTTCCGGCAAAAATTTGTGTTCCGGGGGTTGAAAAAACACGCCCCGCATGATACATTTCACGCAACCCGTTACCGGATGGAAGCACGCCATGACAACAGACCTGAACAACAGCATGTTCATGCAGTTTCTGAGACATCCCGTCTCCACGGGCACTGCTTTTCCCAGTTCCCGGTGGCTTTGCCGCGCCATCACGGAAAGTGCCGGACTTGACCGGGCCCGGTGCGTGGCGGAGCTCGGTCCGGGCACAGGCGCCGTAACACGGAGAATTGTCGCATCCCTGAAGCCGGATGCGTTTTTTTTTGCCGTTGAACTGAACGACGGTCTGGTTGACCGGCTCCGCCGGGAAAATCCCGCCGTCAGGATCGTACACGGAAATGCGGAAAATCTGGTGGCTATTCTTTCCGATCTGGGACAGGATCGCGCCGACGTCGTCATATCCAGTCTGCCCTGGGCCTGCTTTCCCGATCCTCTCCAGGACCGGCTTCTGGACGCCATTTACGCCGCCCTGCCCGAAGGCGGCCGCTTTCTGACCTATGCGTATCTGCAGGGGATCCTTCTCCCGCCCGCGCGCCGGTTCCGCAAAAAACTTCGGGCACGCTTCCGCAAAACGGATTTCTCATCGGTGGTCTGGCGGAATCTTCCGCCCGCGTTCCTCTACCGGTGCACAAAATAACAGAAATGGATCATCAATATGAACGAATCTGAAAAAACGCTCCTTCTGGATGCAGGAAAAATCGCCGGGCTGATCGATTCGCTGGCGGACCGGATCCTCGAGGAGTTCCCGCCCGATCAGGCGGCGCAGCTCGCCCTCATCGGGATCCAGTCCTCCGGCGTTCCTCTGGCCCGCCGTCTGGTCCGGGCGATCCGGGAAAAATGCGGGGCGGCCCCCGAGGTGGGCACGCTGGACATCTCCATGTACCGGGACGACATCGGGACAAGAAAAAGTCTTCCGGTCATACGGGAGACGGAAATTCCCTTCAACATCGACGGCCGGGTCATCATTCTGACCGACGGAGTCATTCAGTCCGGTCGCAGCATCCGGGCGGCGCTGGATGCCATCACGGGCTACGGACGGCCGGGTAAGATCCGCCTGGCGGTGCTGATCGACCGCGGGATGCGTGAATATCCCATAGCGCCGGATTACACGGGGATGAAGCTGCAGGTGCCCGGAGAATACCGGGTAAATTCGGAATGGTGTGAAATCAACGAGGCGGATGCGGTGTATCAGGTGCCGCGGACCGCATACACGAAACAAGCATAAGGCGGAAAAGTCATGGACTTCACCTGGACAAAAAAAGATCTGCTGAGCCTGTACGATCTTTCCCGTGAGGAGATTCTCTGTATCCTCAACACGGCGGAAGAGTTCAAAAAGGTTTCGCAGCGCAATCTCAAGAAGGTCCCGGCCCTTCGCGGACGGACCATCGTCAACCTGTTTGTGGAACCCAGCACACGGACACGAGTCTCCTTCGAACTGGCCGAGCAGAGGCTCAGCGCGGACATCATCAACATGAATGCCGAGACCAGCAGTTTCCGGAAAGGCGAGACCCTGCTGGACACGCTCCGCAACATCCAGGCGCTTCAGGCGGACATCGTGGTGATCCGGCACTCCGCGCCCGGCGCTCCCAATTTTCTCTCCCGCGAACTGAACGTGGGTGTGGTCAACGCCGGCGACGGAGCCCACAGCCATCCCACGCAGGCGCTGCTGGATATCTTCACGATCCGCGAGAAAAAGGGCCGCGTGAGCGGACTCAACGTCGCCATTGTGGGTGACATCCTTCACAGCCGGGTGGCCAGAAGCAACATGTGGGGTCTCCTCAAGCTGGGTGCAAATGTGACCATCGCCGGGCCCGCCACCCTGGTTCCCCGCGAGTTCGAAGGGATCGGAGTCCGTGTCTGCCGGGATCTGAAGGAGGCGCTCCGGGATGCCGACGTCATCAACCTTCTCCGGATCCAGCATGAACGTCAGCGGGCCGGATTCTTCCCCAGCACGGGCGAATATGCAAAAGTTTTCGGAATCAATTCCGAAACCATGAAATACGTGAAACCGGACGCGCTGATCATGCATCCGGGACCGGTCAACCGCGGAGTCGAGCTTGATTCCGCCATCGCGGACGGACCGCAGTCCGTGATTCTCGAGCAGGTGACGAACGGCCTCGCGGTCCGTATGGCCGTCCTCTTTCTTGTGGCGGGGTGCCTTAAATGAAAAACGATCGCTGCTGTATTCTGAAAGGCGCACGTGTGATCGACCCGGTGTCCGGGACCGACGACGTGCGGGACGTCTGCTGGAAAAACGGGATCCTGGCGGAACCCGGAAGCATTTCCGAACAGGATGCCGATGTGCTGAATCTTCAGGGATACGTGGTGTGTCCGGGATTCATCGACATGCACGTGCATCTCCGTCAGCCCGGACGGACCGATGCCGAAACGATCCGAACCGGGACCATGGCGGCGGCCGCCGGAGGATTCACCTCCATCGTGGCCATGCCCAACACCAATCCGCCCGCCGACAATGCCGGAGCCATCCAGTATCTGAAAGACTACGCAGCCCGGGAAGGCGTTGTCCATGTCCTTCCCTGCGGAGCCCTGAGCAAAGGACTGGAAGGGAAGGAAATGGCCCCGGTCGGCTCTCTCAAGGCCGCCGGCGTAGCCGCTCTTTCCGACGACGGGAAGTGCATTCAGAATCACGAACTCATGCGGCATCTGGTGGAATATGCCAGCCAGTTCCAGCTGCCTGTACTGGACCACTGCGAAGACAGCGTTCTGGCCAGCGGCGGCGTCATGCATGAAGGCTACTGGTCCGTACTTCTGGGCATGAAGGGGATGGCGTCCGCGGCGGAAGAGATCATCGTGGCGCGGAACATCATCCTTGCCCGCATGGCCAACTGGAAAGTCCACATGCAGCACCTCAGCTGCCGCGAGTCCGTAGAGCTGGTCCGTGCCGCGCGGAAAAAGGGGATCCCCGTCTCCGCCGAGGCCACGCCCCATCATATCGCCCTGACCGACGTGGAGATCAAGAGATTCGACACCAATTACAAGATGAATCCGCCTCTCCGTTCCGAAGAGGACCGGCTGGCCGTTATCGAAGGACTCCGCGACGGCACCATCACGGTCATCGCCACGGACCATGCGCCTCATACGGCCACGGCGAAGCTGGTGGAATTCGATGATGCCCCCTTCGGAATCATCGGACTGGAAACCGCCGTCCCCGTCACCCTCACCGAACTCTATCACAAAGGGATCTTGTCCCTGCCCGAACTGGTTTCCAAATTCACAAAGGGACCCGCGGACGTTCTGGGACTGCCCCTCGGCACCCTGACGCCCGGACGTCCCGCCGATATCACGGTCCTGGATCCCGATACGGAGCATGTGATCGACAAGAACAACTTCTACTCGAAATCCAGGAACACGCCCTTCGACGGCTATCATGCGAAAGGCAGAACGGCCGCCACCTTCGTGGACGGCAAATGCGTCTTCAGCATCCTTCCTGAAAACACGGCGAACTGATCATGTCCCCCGCACGATTTGCAGCATGTCTCCTGATCCTTGCGCTCCTTCTCCCCGGCGCGGCCCGGGGAGAGGAATCCGCCTCCGGGGAAAAGGAGATACGGATCCGGATGCTCTGGCTCCCTCAGGCCGAGTTTGCCGGTTTTTACCTGGCGCAGGAAGACGGACTGTTCGAAAAAGAAGGACTGCGCGTCCGGATCGACCATCCGGAAAAAGGCGGAGAAGACGTTCTGAGCATGCTGGACCGGGGAGAAGCCGATTTCGTCGTAACCTGGCTGAGCTCGGCGCTGCAGAGAACGACCGGCAACGGCAGATTCGTCAATATCATGCAGATACACCAGGCCAGCGCGCTGGTCCTTATCGCACGGAAGGCCGACGGCATACGGACGCCTGCCGATCTTTCCGGAAAACGGATCGGGCTCTGGTTCCCCCCGGATCTCCGGAATCCCTTCCTCTGTTTCCTCCGCAAGGAAAAGATACATGATGCGGAGCTGCTGCCGGTCCTCTCACCCGTCAACCTGCTGCTTTTCCGGTGCACGTCGGTCATCGGCGGTGTGGAATACGATGAATGCAGCAAGCTGTATTTTTCCGGAATCAACCGGGATGAAATTTCGGTTTTCCGTCTCAACGATGCGATTCCCGATCTGGCCGACGACGGACTGTACTGTCTGAAAAAGACCTGGCAGACCTCACCCGACGTATGCCGGAAGATCCGCCGGGCCGTCATGGCCGGATGGCATTCCGCCTTTGCCGACAAGGATCGCGCACTGCGGATCGTGAAGAAGAACTGCGACAGATCCGGCGTGTTCTTTCATAAAATCTACCAGAAAAATATGCTGAACGTCATGGAAAGGCTTTTTCAGGCGGAAACCAATGACGGACAGCTTCGCCGGGCCTCCTTCGAGCAGGGAATGGAAGCCGCCGGCGTGCCCGCAGACTCGGTCCGCTTTGAAGAATTTGCCCCGGAGGACCTGAAATGAGACTTCGCATTCCCGTTCGGCTCAGTCTGTGGATCAGTGCCTCACTGCTCCTTTTTATCCTCATCATCGGCCTTCTTCTTTCGATCCGCTGGCTCCGCAGCATGAAGGACACCATGCAGGAGTATGCGAAAACCTCCGTCCGCGAAATGGCCAACGACCTCGACAAGCTGTTCGTGCAGGTGGATATGGCGGCCGACCTGATCGCCACCGAACTGGAACGGTTCCCACCCGAATCGCCGGAAGACGTCGAACCGTTTCTGCAGGCGCTGGCGGTGGGGATCCATGAACAGTGTCCGGAAATCGTTGCACTATCGCTTTTGTGGGACAAGGACCGTCTTATTCCCGGAGAGACGTACAACGGATTCATCGGAACAATGGGCACCGGTCAGTACAGATTCATCCGCTGGAGCGACAAAAATCCGTTCGATTATTTTCTCAAGGACTGGTACATTCTTCCTGCCCTCCGGCAGAAACCCGTCTGGACGTCCGCCTACGAATCCGATGCAAATCCCGGTCTCCGGTTCCTTTCCTACGTCGTGCCGTTCTACCGCGTCGACAAAAAGACCGGCGAGCGGATCTACGCCGGAATCGTCGACCTGGATCTGCCCGTGGACTCCTTTACCCGCTATCTTCACCCGCTCTACGGTTCGGATTCGATCACCCTTCCCGAAAAGACGGAAACCCTGCTGATCAATCAGTTCGGACACATCTCCTGCTGTCCTTCCCATCCGGAGCACGGCAAGCAGACTCTGTTCTCCCTGTGCGATGCGCCGGAGGATCACGATCCCGCCGACCGGGAAAAAGCCCGGGAAATGCTCCGGAACGGATCCGGCATGACAACGTTTACGAAGGCGCCTTTGCTGGGGAGGGATACCGAAGGATGCGAGCTCTATTACGCGACCTGCGTCAACGGATGGCTCGTGGCCACCGCCGTTCCCCGGAACTGGACCTTGTGGAACATTCTGCCCTCCGTCATCCGGCTCGGACTCTATACCCTGCTCTTCCTGATCATGATAACGGGCATCATCTTTTTCGTCTGCAAACGTCTCACCAAGCCGCTGGAAACCCTTTCCGCCGTGGCCTACGAGGTGGGAAAAGGAAACTTCACCGCTCCGGTCCCCTCCTTCCCCAGCGGGGATGAAGTGGCCTCCCTGGCACGTTCATTCCGCCGGATGCAGATGGCTCTCTCCGAATATATCGAAAAATTCCGGGAAAGCGTGGTGGCCAGAGAGAGAGCGGAAGGTGAGATCAATGCTGCAAAAACCATTCAGCAGAACCTCCTGCCGGACGATCTGCCCCCCTACCCCTTCTGCCCCGGAGTCTCCGCCGCAGCTCTGCTGATCCCGGCCCGTGGTGTCGGCGGCGACCTTTACGACATCTTTCCCCTGGGCGACGGAAAGCACATCGCATTCCTCGTCGGAGACGTTTCCGGAAAAGGCATCCCTGCCTCCATCTTTATGGCCGGAGCCCAAACCCTCCAGCGGACTCTGACCCTTTCCTCCGATTCACCGGACCGGCTGATGAACGATCTGAACGATGCTCTTTCGCGTAAGAACGGAGCCGGTATGTTCATCACCTGCTGGGCCGGATTCCTCGACACCGGGACCGGCGAACTCCGATTCACCTGCGCCGGACACAATCCGCCCGTCATCCGCCACGTGGACGGCTCCGCCGAATTCCTGCGCCGTCTGCACGGGCCGCCTCTGGCCGCGCTGGAAAACATGTCCTACCGTTCCGACAGCCATCCGCTTCAGGACGGGGACACGATCCTCCTTTATACCGACGGCATAACCGAAGCATTCCATGCCGACGGCAAAACCATGTTCGGCGATGAGAGGCTGCTGGACGCCGTGAAGGCCGCCTCCTCCGATGCGCCCGAAGATCTGATCTCCTCGGTGTATTCCGCCGTCCGGAGCTTCTCCGAAGGCGCGGAACAGGCAGACGACATCACCATGCTGGCGGTCCATTTTTCCAAGCCGGAACAGTCGAAAGTGCAGAGCGCGGTCTTCAAAGCCACGGCGGATCAACTGGCAAAGGCAAATGAGTTTCTGAACTCTTCCTCCCTCTTCCAGAGGCTTTCTCCGGCCGATCGGACAAGGCTTGCCGTCTCCTTCGAAGAGATCTTCGTCAATGTGGCATCCTACGCCTATCCGCCCGGAAGGGAAGAAGACCTGCGGATCGACCTTTTCGAGGAGGACGGAGAATTCCGCCTCCGGTTCACGGATACGGGAACCGCATTCGATCCCCTGAAGCACACGGATCCGGATATCACGCTGAACGCGGAAGAGCGGCCCATCGGCGGACTCGGGATCTTCCTGGTGCGGAAAAACTCCTCCTCGGTGGCCTATGAACGGACCGATGCAGGAGAGAACGTCCTCACCATCGGCATGAAGCTTCCCGGGAAAGCCGAAGCCTGAAAAGAGACAGCGGACCTCAGCAGATCCGGGGGAGAAGTTCGCCGCCCGGACGGGGCAGAAGAGTCTTCGCGCCGATCTCCGTAAGCATGACGACTTTTCCGGGATCCTCTTCGGTGACTTCGCCGATCACGGCCGCGTCTTCGGATCCGGGACAGGAACGGAGCGTCTTCACGATTTCCGGGGCAGACTCTTTGGGCGCAAAAATCACGATCCGGCCCTCGCAGGCCAGATACAGCGGCTCCAGTCCCAGCATGCCACAGACCCCTCGTACGCCCGGCGCGACCGGCACCGAGGCGGCGTCCAGACAGATTCCCACGCGGCTCTGGCCCGCGATCTCGTAGAGGACTGTCCCCACGCCGCCCCTCGTGGCGTCCCGTATCACATGGATCCCGGGAACGGCGCGCAAAATCGGTTCCACCGTGCTCCACAGGGGAGCGCAGTCACTTTTCACATCCGGGGCTTCGATCCCGAACTCGTTTCGAGCCAGAAGGATCGTGCAGCCGTGCCGTCCGATGTCGCCGGAGACGATGACGGCATCCCCGGCCTTCGCCCGGGACCCGGAGAGATTTGCCTTCTCCATGACGCGCCCGATCCCCGTGGTCGTGATGAAAACGCCGTCGACCTGCCCCCTGCCCGCGACTTTCGTATCGCCCGCCACGATGCGGACTCCGGCCTCCTTCGCCGTGGCAGCCATGGCGGCGGCGATCCGTTCCAGCGTCTCCATGGGAAAGCCTTCTTCGATCACGAAGGCGCAGGTCATATACAGGGGTTTGGCCCCCATGCAGGAAAGATCGTTGACCGTCCCGCAGATGCTCAGTTTGCCGATATTGCCGCCGGGGAATTCACAGGGGGAAACGATGAATCCATCGGTGGTGAAAGCCAGCCGGCCCGCGTCCAGGGTAAGAACGGCCGCATCGTCGGCGGTGAAATCGGGATTGGAAAAATGGGCCTTGAATACGCGGTCGATCAGCTCCGTCGTCTGCTGTCCGCCCGCGCCGTGCGCCAGGGTCACTCGTTCATTCATCGATCTTCTCTCCATATTGGTAAAATGCGGAACAGGCTCCCTCCCCGGACACCATGCAGGCGCCCGCCGGATGAGCCGGTGTACATACTTTTCCGAAAAGCGGACAATCCGGAGGCATGCATTCGCCCCGGAGGATCCGTCCGCAGCTGCACGCGGGATTGTCCCGGCCGCGGAGTTCGGATATGCCGAACTTCACACGGGCGTCGAACGGGGCGAAGCGATCGCGGAATTTCAGGCCCGAGCCCGGAATCATGCCCAGCCCCCGCCATTCGGCATCGCAGGGCTCCATGACCTGATCCATCAGGCGGACCGCAGCCGGATTGCCTTCGGGACGCACCACGCGCGGATAGCAATTGCGGAAGAAGGGTTTTCCGCTTCGGGACAGCTCCACGACGGCGGCCAGGGCCGTGAGGATCTCGTCGGCAGTAAACCCCGTGACGATGCCCGACACGCCCTCCGCGCAGAGCCGTTCGTACAGAGCCGTGCCCGTCATTACGCTCACATGGCCCGGATACAGGAAGGCGTCCGCGCTTCCTTTCAGAGCCTCGTAGGCCCGGGGCATTGTCTTGTTCGCGCTCAGAATCGAAAAATTCTTCACGCCCCGTTCCGCCGCCTTCCGGACAGCCAGACAGCTCCCCGGCGTCGTCGTCTCGAACCCGACCGAAAGAAACACCACCTGACGGTCCGGATCCGACTGCGCGAGTTCCAGCGCATCCAGCGGCGAGTAGACAGTCCGGATCTCCGCGCCCCGGGAACGGGCGGAGGCCAGGCTCATATTCGAACCGGGCACGCGGATCAGGTCGCCGAAGGTGCAGATCACGGCGTTCTTCTCCAGCGCCAGAGACACGGCCTCGTCGATATATCCGCAGGGAGTCACGCAGACGGGACAGCCGGGTCCCGAGATCAGCTTCAATCCCGGCGGCAGGATCCGGCGGATCCCCAGCCGGAAGATCTCATGCGTATGAGTTCCGCAGACCTCCATGATCCGCAGAGGTCTGCCGTCATAGGAGTCAATGATCTCCCGTGCGCTCTTCATTGTTCAGCTCCTCCATGAGTTTTGCCGTTTCCTCGCCGGAAGGACCTTCGATCTTCGCGATCGCCACGCCCGCATGGACCATGACGTAGTCGCCGGGTTCCAGATCCTCCAGCAGTTCGGCGGATACCTTCCGTTCCGCGCCCGAGGCATCGATCAGGGCGGTCCCGTCGTCGATCCTCACCACTCTTGCGGATATTCCAACACACATAGCGGCAGCTCCTTATGTTATTTTCCGTTTGTGTTCAGATAATTCATGCCGTACAGCGCCTGTCCCAGCGCGATCCCGCCGTCGTTGGGCGGGATCAGACTGTGCCGGAGCACGCGGAATCCCTCTTTCTCCAGCCGGGTCAGACAAAGCTCCAGAAGCAGCGTGTTCTGGAAGACGCCCCCGCTCAGCGCGCACACGTCCCGGCCCGTACGGTCCCGGGCGAGACGGCATCCGGCGCACACCATATCCGCCAGCCCCTCGTGGAATGCCCGGGCCGCCTTCGCGATACCGGTCCCGGTCAGCCGGGCTTCCGCCGCCTGTTCCGCCAGACGTTCCGAGGGAAGGATGAACAGGTCGCCGCAGATCTCCGGAGTCCATTCGCAGGCAGCGGGATTCGGCTCTTCCGATCCGGCGGCCTGTTCCGCCGCGTGCTGGAGCGCCATGGCCGCTTCGCCCTCGAACGTGGAGCATCGGCAGATCCCCAGGATCGCGCTCACGGCATCGAAGAGACGGCCCGCGCTGGTGGATACGGCGCAGTTGATTCCGCGATCCATCATGAATTCCAAAGTCCGCCGTTCCTGTGCAGAGCAAAGCGAAAGGCTTTCCGCAATCTCCGACGTCCGGTCGCGATACACGTTCCGGATCAGGGAGAAAGCCGACCGCCAGGCGTCCCGTGCCGAGGCGTCGCCGCCCGCCTGAACGAAGGACCGGATATGTCCGAGCCGCTGAAAACCGTCCAGCCGGCACAGGAGGAACTCGCCGCCCCAGATGGTCCCGTCGGTCCCGAAGCCCGTGCCGTCAAAAGAGACTCCGATAACCTCCTGCATATAATCGTTTTCCGCCATACAGGAAAGAATATGTGCGTAATGGTGCTGCACCTTCAGGACGGGCAATCCGAGTTCTTCCGCCGTCCGGGAGGAGTTGTACAGCGGATGCGGATCGCAGACTGCGATCTCCGGCCGTATTTCCAGAAGCGAGCTCAGGCGGTCCACCGATTCCCGCAGTGCCTTCACGGTACGGAGATCCGCCATATCTCCAATGTAGGGAGACAGATAGAACAAATCCTCGTGCCCCAGGCAGAAGGTATTCTTCAGCTCTCCGCCGATCCCCAGCACCGATCCGTGAAAATTGCCGGAAACGGAAACCGGAAGAGGCGCGTATCCCCGGGAACGCCGAACCATATACGGCGCACAATGGAAAAACTCCATGACGGAATCGTCCGCCCGGAGCCGGATCCTCCGGTTGTGGGAAAGGATCAGATCGCAGAATGGAGCGATTTCGGAAAGCGCATCCTCATTCGAGCGGCAGATGGGTGCGCCGGAGACGTTCCCGCTGGTCATGACGAGCGAATCGGTCATGCGTGCGTCCAGCGTATCATCCGAGCGGAAAAGCAGCATGTGAAGCGGCGCATAAGGCAGCATGACGCCCAGCGTTCCGCAGTTCGGAGCAAGGACATCCGGCAAATCCGAACCAGCTTTCCGCTTCAGCAGCAGGATCGGCTTCTGGTGTCCGGATAGGATCTCTTCCTCCTCCGGCGAAACAATGCAGTGACGGCGGACGGTCTCCAGATCCCGCATCATCAGGGCAAACGGCTTCATGGGCCGGTGTTTCCGAGTCCGCAACAGCGTAACGGCGTCCGCCCGGTGCGCATCGCAGCAGAGATGGAATCCGCCGATCCCCTTCACCGCCGCGATCCGGCCCTCCGTCAGAGCCTCACGAACGACGCGGATCGCCTCCGCGCCCCGTTCCGGACGCCCGACCAGATACACCTCCGGTCCGCAGGACGGACAGCACACCGGCTGGGCATCGTACCGCCGGGTCGCCGGATCCGTATACTCTCCGCGACAGAATCCGCACATGGGAAAATCATTCATGCTGGTCCGTTCCCGGTCATACGGCATGGCGTCCAAAATCGTCAGGCGCGGACCGCAGGCCGTGCAGTTGATGAACGGGTGAAGATACCGGGGATTCGCCGGATCGTACAGTTCCCGCTCGCAGGCGGGACAGGCGGCTATGTCCGGCGAAACGAATATATTTCCCCTCTCGTATTCGCTTTCCGCGATTTCAAAGGATTTTACCTCCGGTTCGTTCGTCTCCTTCACCTCGATCCGCAGAATCGCGGACCGTTCCGGAGCCTCATGCTCCAGCACGGAGAGAAACGCCTGTTCCGCCGCCTCCGGCCCCTGCACATGCACTTCCACATACGATCCCCGGTTCGCCACGCTCCCCTTCAATCCGAGACGCGAGGCGGCCCGGCTGACGAAGGGGCGGAATCCGACGCCCTGAACGATGCCGTATATGCGGATCCGTTTGGCGGGAACGAGGTGCACCGTCATGATTCCTCTTCCTTCTGTTCCAGAACGCCGGAAACGGCAAAGTGAATGAACGGGATCCATTCTCCCCGGAAATGCGGGACCGCCCGCTTCAAAACGGGATCGCCGATCACCGCATCGAATCCGCCGGACTCCACGGCGTCCGCAAAATCCCCTTCACCGGAAAACGCCATGTCCCCCGGCTTCATCCATTCGGGACAGGTCCGGAAGAAAGTCCCCGTCGTCACCTCGCAGTCCGGCAGCAGCTCCCGCACCCGGCAGGCCGCAAACTGCTGATGGATCACCAGGATCCGGCCTCCGTGAAGAGCGGCGAGACGCTGTTTCAAGGATTCGGGGAGCCAGGGGACGGCGATCTCCCACGGGGTGCCGAACCGTTCCTTCAGGAGCTCGGCGGCGGCGACTCCGCACGGGGACACCACCAGATTTTTCTCCGCTGCGGAGGCATTCCGGAAGTCGTCCGGCGATTCGAAGCAGAGGATCCGCCTTTCCCTTCCGGGATCCAGCGCGGCCCGCACGGCTTCTCCCGGATGGATCAAACTCAGATCCGGCGGGATGGCACCCAGGACTCCGATCGTTCCTTCTTCAATGGAAAGACGTTCCAGCGAAAAAGTCCGGACCAGTTCCAGATACGCCTCCTGCGCGCCGACATCGTAGAATTTCGTACCCGTGGCCGGAATCACAAGACACGGCTTGCCCGTACGGCGCTCCGCTGCACGTTTCAAAGCACGGAAATCCGTCCCGATGACCGCGGGCACCGGCGTCCCGATCAGCGCGGAAAAATCCGTTCCCACGTCTTCCATGGCGGATGCCAGCTTGGCGATCAGTTTGTCGTCCCGCCCGAGAATGGCATCCATATCCCGCAGCGCGGCGCTGAAAAGCGCACAGCGTCCGGTGAACCACCGGGGCTCGTCGAACCCGCAGATATTGCCCGCGCAGCCGCCCGCATCGCAGATCACGATCAGTCCGCCCTGCGGGAAGAGCACGGAGACCGCGCCGGACTGATCCGGGGCAAACGGGGAAAGATACCGCAGAAGATTCTTCATCGGACCGCCCTCCCCTCGTCCCGGGACGCCAGCACCTCGGTCATGCCGCGGAACAGGCCCCGGATCCCGGCGTATCCGAACGGCTGATCCTCCCCGTTCCAGCGGAGACCCGGCAGCTCCGGATGATAGTACATGGCATCCTGCCCCAGGGCGAATCCGGACCCGGCGGACCGTCCGTCGTAGGCGAGCATGGTCGGCGAAAGATTGGAGTAGATTTTCGTTCCCGGGCTCAGCTGCGCAAGTCGCCGGATGTACGGGAAAGAGACGTCCCCGGGCGTACCGAAGATTTCCGGAACACGGAATCCGTACCGGACAAGAGCCAGCGCCGTCTCGAATGGATTGCCGTTGAACCACTCGCCCACGGAGAAGGAAAGAGCGCCGAACCGGGCGCGGAATCCGGACACGGCCTGTTCCGCCGCCTCGCAGAACGGAGCATCGTCGAACCGGAGTCCGGCGGCTTGGGCAAACAGAGCATACTGATTGCGCACCTTATCCAGCTGATACATTCTTGTGAGCTCGATGAACGGAATGCCCAGCCGTTTTTCCAGATCCAGCGCAGCGTATCGCGCTTCGGGATTCAGCACCAGATTGAAATTCGCCCCGGACATGGCCTCATACTCCGCGAAATCGCGGCACCGGGATATCTCCCGGATATGGCGAACTCCCGCCTGACGCAGAAGTTCGTACAGTTCGCAATCCTCCGCCAGCGGGGAAAAGAATCCGAGAAGATTCACCGAGGCCGGATCCTTCCGCCGCGGCTTCAGCAGGGAATACACGCTTTTCCGGACGGACACCATGGGCGGCACACGGCCCTCACGGGTCAGCGCATACATGTAACAGGGAACGACCGGAACGCCCGCAGCCTCGGAGGAAGCCCGACATACCCGTTCCATATCGGTTCCCAGAAGCGCGTCCACGCAGGTGATGCAGATCATGACGGCGTCAGGCCGCACAGGCCGGGAGGCGCAGACTTCCTTCACAGCATCCGGAATTTTCCGCAGGTGCCGTCCGGTCACGATATCCGTTTCATCCAGAATCAGATAATAGAACCGGTCCGCCAGTACGCCGCCGGTTCCCAGCGCAGACGTGTTGCGTCCGCAGCACCGGGGCGCCA
This sequence comes from Lentisphaeria bacterium, assembly GCA_017615635.1. Classification (GTDB taxonomy): domain Bacteria; phylum Verrucomicrobiota; class Lentisphaeria; order Victivallales; family UBA1829; genus RGIG8244. Next base: position 9,322 of record JAFZZR010000186.1, on the reverse strand, counting down.
CCAGAAGCATTACCGATCCGGGCACGGCCAGTCCGGCACGTTTGACGCCGAATCCCTGAGCACCCGGCGAATTGAAGGCGAGCGTGGCAGGCGAACTGTATACGAGATTTTCCGAAGACTTCAGCTCGCCCGGCACGTTGTCACGTCCGCGGGCCGCCAGATCTCCGGCCGTAATGAAAAACGCCTGATTCCGTCCGGCCATCTTTTACGCCTCCTCTCCGGAATCCTGGAGCAGACTTCGGGCCAGCTCCAGAAAACGGCGGCTGATGTCCGAATCCGGATCCCCCTCCACCACGGTCTTTCCCTGATCCTCCCAGCGGATGATCTCATTGCTCCGGGGAATATCGGCAATGACGGGCAGTCCCGCGGACTCGGCGAAGGAGCGGACCTTCGCCTCCTCGTTTTCCACGTTGCGCCGGTTGAACACGATCCCGCGGACTTTTGCATAAGCCCGGTCGGCAAAGTTCTTTACGGCGGAATGGATATTCCCAGCAGCGTAGAGTGCCATCTTTTCCCCGGACGTGACGATGAGGATCTGCGATGCGTAGTTCTCCCGGATCGGCGCCGCAAAACCGCCGCACACCACGTCTCCCAGCACGTCGTACAGCACCACGTCCGGCTTCCGCGTCTCGAAGAGTTTCAGGTCCTCCAGCAGACTGAACGTGGTCACGATCCCCCGGCCCGCACAGCCGAGACCCGGCGTAGGTCCGCCCGTTTCGATGCACAGGACTCCGCCGAATCCCACCCGGGAAATCTCCTCCAGGTGTTCCGGATCGCGGTCGTGTTCCCGCAGATAGTTCATGACAGGAACAGGCGTCTCCCCGTTCAGCAGATTGATCGTGGAGTCGGCCTTCGGATCACATCCGATCTGAATGACTTTTTTCCCCAGACGGGCGAAGGCGGCGGAGAGATGGGCGGTCACCGTGGACTTCCCGATCCCGCCTTTTCCATAAACGGCGATCTTCAGCATGATTCAAATAGCCTCCTGGTCAGGCCGCCTCCCATGAGGTTCGGGATCCGTTCCCGGAAACAGCGTCCGGAAAACGCCTCATGGGGCAGCCGGTAAAAAGGAATCGATTCGGGACAGACGGGAGCAAAAAGAGGATCCGCCGCCACGCCGGAACTTTCAGCAAAGGCGAGAGCCGCATCGTCTTCATCCGTCAGGATCCGGTCATGCGGCGCGGCCAGCACCGGTTGAAGCGCATCCGGGATCCCGGCCCGGGCGGGGATCCCGAGATCCTCCCGCGCCGCCTTGGCCAGCGATCCGGCGTTCACGCTCTCGCCGACGATCAGAACACTTTGTCCTTCATCAAGTTCTATCCTATCCGAACAAAACGGAAAATTCTCTCCCGATTCCGCACTCTCTTTCAGTTTCCGGGTCAGGGCCTGCGATGTCTTCTCTCCGTACGGAACGCCCGCCACCCACGGAGTCCCGAACTTTCTCCGCAGATATTCCGCCGCCGCCAGACCCGAGGACGATATCACCAGGTTGACCCGCGCCCGGCCCGCTCCGGCGATCTCCTCCAGGTTCGAGCCCATGGCCATGACGGAAACGATCTCGAATCCGGCGGACGTCAAAATCGACCGGATGGACCCGATTTGCTCCGACCGGGAAAAATCCAGCGGAGTCGCCCCCAGGATGTTGACCGGGATCCGGCCCGAACGGCCCGCCTCGGTCTCCGGCGAACAGAAGCGCCCGAGAAGCGCCGTCAGCGCCTCCGAAGCGCCGGAAAGATACGAGCGCATGCCGTTGGTATGGAGCGGCAGAACCGGGATGCCCGCCTTCGCTTCCACTTCGGCCGCCACCGCATCGAAATCCGTCCCGGTCAGCATGGGCATGGGCGAACCGCACAGAACGGCGAACCTCGGGGAGAGAGTCCGGATCGCCTCCAGCGTATCCCCGATCAGCTTCCCGTCTCCGCCGAAGATCATATCCGTTTCGGTCAGCGCGGAAATGTAGATCATGCTGTCCTGCCCGTACCACCGGGGTTCGTCGTGGGTGCTGTAGGTGGAGTTGCAGCCGGAGGCGTCATGCACGACCACCAGACCGCCCAGCTCGTAGAGCATGGAGCAGACCCCGGACGTATCCGAAGCATAAATGGAAAGGATTCTCGCCGTGTTCTTCATGTCAGACAGCTTTCGCATCCGAAGCCTTTGCGTCGGATGACCTCCTCCGTGTTCTTTTCATTCCGGAACGCATCCCGCATCAGTCCGGCCAGCCGGACAAGTCCGCTGTATCCGTACAACCCGCCTCCGGAAACGATGTTTACGAAATGGCGCGTCCCGCAAAACCATGCGGCTTTCTGCCCGATGGCCAGGACGCCGTTCCCCGTCTCGGCAAAACGCGGTGCAAACCGCATTTTCGCATGGACCGCGGCCGAAACCGTCAGCTCCGGATGTGTCTTCCGAAGATATTCGAAATCATTCCGTTCCTCCGGAAGAAAAACGTCCGCATGGATCCGGGTCACGCGGAAACCGCGATCCAGCAGAAGTCTTGCCAGGGACACGGGCCGGGGGACCGCGGTGTAATCCAGAGCGATGGGCGTATCTCCGATTTCCTCCTTCGCGGCGCGGAGCGCTTCCTCCGCCTGCTCCCTGCCCTTCCGGAAGTCCGGTTCCGGCAAGGCCAGCGCCTCCGCCAGGAGCTTCAGGGAAGATTCGATGGACTCCGGAGAACAGCTCATGGTCATATCCAGATGCCGCACGCCCAGGCGCTCCGCAAGAATGGAAGCGCCGTGCACCGCGGCAGGAATGGTGGTGAGCAAAAGCGCGCTCTCCGCCAGACTTTTGTACTCCTCGTATGTACGGCAGAGCGTGATGTCCCGGTAGTCGTATCCGTTCTCCCGGATCATCCGGACAAGCTCGCATTCGGGATCGAGGCCCAGATCGTTCCCGATCATGGACACGGCACGCGGATCCCGCTTTTCCGGCCGCTTCAACGGCGCGTACAGCTGACGCCGCATGATCTGGTCGGGCGTGGGTCCGCTCTTCCGCATGGTCGGATTCATGTAGCAATCCACAAAGTCGGTCTCCGGAAACTGCGCGCGCAGACGGCCCAGCACATGCGGGAAGTCCAGCCCCGAGAACTGCTGCACGCAGGAGATGAAGACAAGCACGCAGGGCGGACGCCGTTTCATGCCTCGCAGGATGTGCGCAACGCCTTCTTCGATTCCCGTTTCCAGACGCCCGTCGAAAAGATCCGTTTCCTCCAGCGCCACCCAGGACATCCTCTCCATGGCATTCATCTCCGCCGCCGTGAGGATCACGCCCCGGAGACATCCGCGGGCACAGATATAAATCTGATGTGCGCCCGGGATCAGCATTCCCGTGTGCACGATGTTCCATACGCCCCGGGCCGGAGAACTGAACTCCAGGCCGGAGGCGAACGGTGCGGGAAAGGCGGCCTGTCCGATCCGGACTTCCGCCCCGCTCATATCGCCGGGTCCATATGCCCGTTTCAGCATTTCAGCCACTCCCCTTCCTTCTGCAGAAGACGGTCCGCCAGTTCCCGGATCCGATGCGAGATCCCGGACTCGGGAAACGCCGACACCGCAGTGGTGTTCCGTCTTTCCGCCTCCTGAATTTCCGGACTCCACGGCAGATCCCCCAGAATTTCCGATTCGAAGTCCGCCGCCAGAGCCCGGACCTTTTCCTCTTCATCCGCCACGTTCCGACGGTTCAGCACGAAGCCGCCCAGCGAAGCGTAGCCGCGCCCCTGAAAATTCTTCACGGCCAGCGCGATCCCGCCCGCCGCGTGAATGGACATGTTTTCCCCCGAGGTGACGATGCAGACGGCGTCCGCATATCCTTTCCGCATGGGCATGGCGAATCCGCCGCATACCACATCCCCAAGCACATCGTAGAGCACGATGTCCGGCCTGTATTCCCGGTAGGCCCCCTTCCGCTCCAGCGCCTCCAGCGCCGCTATGATGCCGCGCCCCGCGCACCCCATTCCGGGGACAGGTCCTCCGGCCTCCGCGCAGATAACGCCGTCCGTTCCCTTCCGGACCATCTCGTCCAGAGAGAAACTGTCGCCCCGGGTACGCACGAGATCCAGCACGGTGGGGATCCTTTCGCCCTGACAGTGGGACACGGTGGAATCGGCTTTGGGATCGCAGCCGATCTGCATGACCGTCCGCCCGGACCGGGCAAAGGCGCACGCAAGCGATGAAACGATCGTGGACTTCCCGATTCCCCCTTTTCCGTAGAACGCCAGCTTCAGCATTTCCGGTGCATCCTTTCCCTGTTCCCGTTTCCGGAATAGCCGGTCTTTCCGCGAAAGCAAGCCCGGCTCCGAGGGATGGTCCGGCTCCCGGAAAGGAGAACCGGCCATTCGGATGCGTTTCCCGGCGGCTTCCGTCTCAAAACCTGTTTTCGACGTCAGATCGTCCGCTGTCCCGAATCACTGTTTTTCACTCCGGCGTACACAGCCTTCGCCGTGACGCCGTCCACTCGTCCCAGCCGCCCCGCGAGCGCATTGATCTTGTCGCCCGGCGCGTCCAGAACGATGCTGATGATATTGACGTTCTTCTCGCGGTAGGGCAGTCCCATCCGTCCGATGATGTACGGCGCGAATTCGTGAAGGATCTCATTGATCTTTTCCGCGGCGGACATCTTCTGCGACAGGATCGCCAGCAGCGCCACCCGTGTTTCCTTCCCGTTCCGATCCGTACTTTCCATACGTCAAACCTCATCTGCGTTGGTCCTGTACTGTACATCGTTTCCGGGGAATTTCAACCGGACGCCGATCCTTTTCCCGGTTTTTCATGACGCTTTTTCCGAAAAATCTTCGCTTCCGGGCTGGAAATCCGGTCCGGTTTGTGCTACTGTACCGGAAATCCCCCGTCGGGATTGTACAACATTCATTTTTCGGAATCAGGAGACAAAATCATGTTCGGAGAGAATTATCTGATCGGAAATCAGGCAGGCAAGGAAATCTTTCAGGCGATCCGCTCGCTCCCGGTGCTGGATGCTCACAACCACGCGGACGTGGCGGCGCTGGACAGAAACGAGCCCTTCCCCAACCTCTGGTCCCTGTTCGCGGCAACGGACCACTACGTCTGGGAGATCATGCGCAAGTGCGGCATTCCCGAAGAGTTTATCACCGGATCCGCGTCCGATCACGATAAATTCATCAAGCTGGCCGACCACTTCGAAGAGATGATCGGCAACCCTGTGTACGAGTGGATCCACCTGGATCTCCGCGCCCTGGGCATCTTTACCGAACTCAACGCCGGGACCGGCGAGGAAATCTGGGCGGAAGGCAAGCGCCTCCTCGCCCTCCCCGAATACAGTCCCCTTTCCATCCTCAAGCGCCTCAACGTCGAGGCCATGTGCTCCACCGACGACCCCGCGGACGACCTGAAGGCCCATGTCTCCGTCAACCGGAAGCTGGACGGCGCCGTGAAGATCCGGCCCACCTGGCGCCCCGACAAGGCCATGAAGATCCAGGCCGACGGCTTCGCCGCCTACATCGGGAAACTCGGCGCTCGCTACAACACGGAGATCCGCGATCTGGATGCCCTGCTTTCCGTCCTCGCGAAATCCCATGACTTCTTCGCGGAACTCGGATGCGTCGCCACCGACCACGGTCTGGAACTGGCGCCCTCCGGCGTCGGAGACCGCAAAATGGCCGACGCCGCCCTGAAAAAAGCCCTCTCCGGCGAAAAGATCTCCGCGGAAGAGACCGCCAACTACATGAACTTCATGATGGGCGAATTCGGCGAAATGAACGCGCAGAAAGGATGGGTCACCCAGCTCCACATGGGTGCCGTCCGCGACGTCCGCGCCAGCATCTTCCGCTCCCTCGGGCCCGATGCCGGCGGAGACATCTCCTCCCTGGTCCAGGACTACACGCCCAACCTCATCTCCTTCCTCAACCGTTTCGACGACCGCCTGAAAGTCGTCCTGTACTCTCTCGATCCCGCCCAGTATCCCACACTGGCCACCCTGGCCCGCGCCTTCGGCAGCAAGGTCCGCCTCGGCTCCGCCTGGTGGCTCCTGGATACCCCCGTTGGCATGAAGCGTCAGCTGGAGTACATCGGCAGCGTCGATCTGCTCAGCGCCTTCGCCGGCATGGTCTCCGACAGCCGCAAGCTCCTCTCCTACGGTTCCCGCTTCGAAATGTTCCGCCGCGTCCTCGCCGATGTCATCGGCTCCATGGTCGAACGCGAACAGTTCCAGCTCAAGTCCGGCGTCAAGCTTGCCGTCCGGATGGCCTACGACGGCCCGAAGGAGTTCTTCGGTTTCTGAAGACGCCCCTCCCCCGCGGGACCGGACAACCTCCGGTCCCGCTGCAGCTCCTCCGCAATACGGTCGGAACACCCTCTGGAGGCAGGCAAAAATGACGAGACATGCGTTTCGCTTTATCCGGTGCGGGCTCTGCCTCATTTTCGCGATCCTCTCCTCTTCCTGTTCGACTTCCTGTCCGAAAGATCTGAACGATTATCCCCTGTTTATCAGACTTCCTCTTTTTCTGTGGGCCGTCGGGGTCCCGGATGCAGGTCTTTTCTCCCCCGTTTTATTCTACGGCAAAGTCATCGATCAGAACGGCGATCCGGTCCCGAATATGAGAGTTTCGCTGACGGTTGAAACATATACCCCGATGAACCCGTTGGCGTTTTATTTGATGAACCCGCTGGTTTTAAATACGATGAAGAGAGAAAGTGAAACTCATACCGACTCCAACGGTGAGTTTTTCTATTGGGGCATGGGACGTGAGTTTGCTGTCTATATCTGGCCTCCGGAGGGCTATGAACATACGGAGTATTCTTCAAGCAGGCACTTCTACTTTGGACAGGAATATTTTGGTCCCAGGCACCAGATTCATAAACCGGACAAGAATAACCCCGTAATTTTCAGACTCCGCAAGAAAGCGCCTGCTGTGTTGTCTTTCAGCTTCATGCAGGAATTGCTTGGGATGGATCCAGACAAGGTTTACTACGGCGATATGTTTTATCATAAATCATACATGCGATCAATGGAGTTAAGTGAACTGCCGAATGTCGATCCCGAACATTATTATCCGCAAGTGAAGGTTCATCAGACCTACCGAAAAGAAAGCGAGAATACACATATATTTTCCCTGGACGTAGAATTTCTCGAAAATTTTCAGATCCAAAAGGGAGAACGGGATCCTCTTGTTGTTCCGGAGGACGGATATGCCGGAAAGAAATTCTCGGCAACATATAAAATCATTCTGGATCCTACTCCGCCACGTAATCACAAGGAATTTCTGTTATCCGACGATGGCAAAGAATGGCAGCCTTGCGAGGGATGCATCCTTCCATTGTATGCGAAGACGGATAACAATTTTTATGGCTATATTTCCTTGCATTGGCGTCCTCGCAGGTATTTGGCTGAATCCGGATTTGAACTTGCCATCAAGTATCGTTTCAATTCCGTTCCGGATCAGCGTGTATTCGAGGATGATTCAGCGCTTCATCGGGAGCTGGAATTAAAAAAATGGAAGAAGCTGGAGAAAAAAACACAGGACGAGTTTTTCAGCGGAGCCAAAAGCCTGTCCGAGATCTTGGAAAATGAGAATTCAGAGAACGACAAAAACGGGAAATAGAGGGACGCTGACTTAAGGGAATCCGGTGCATAGTCTCTGTCAGATACCCGGAGACAGACCATGAGGGACCATACCAGCCGTCAGAAGAAAAAAATGTTGGACAAGTTTTTGCTTGGTACATGAAAATGTTTTCAGAAGAAACACAAGATGATGCGATTTGGGTTCCTCTCCTTTCGACACAATGGTATTTAATGGAACTGCAGAGAAACAAAATGGGAAATGGACTCTCACCTCTGGTGATCAAGGATTGCGAATAAATCAAAACACTACAGATTTCCCGTCTTGGTATAACTGAATCAAAACAAGGAGAAAGAGACATGAGAAAAATTTTTTTATGCTATGCATTCTTTTTGTTTTTTCTCGCTGATGTTTATGCTGATGCTACGCCCCAGAAAAGCATAGGAAAATGGGAAGATGATCAAATTTCAGTTCAGGCTCAAATTACTTCAGTAAACAAAGATATTTCCTGTGGTCTGAATTTGTATATCACTATTAAGAACAATACTTCGGATGAATTATACAGCTTCCATTACATAAAAGTTTTCAAGCCGGAAACCGCGATGAATATTAAATTATTTTACCTCCCTTCCAAGTCAGGTGTGGAACAAAATGAAGAATGGAAAAATATGGAAATTCCACTGATCGGTAAACTTGAGTTCATTTATATTAAGCCTGGAACAACTTATTCCTTAACAATTAATCTTCTGGATCGTTTTATTATAAAAAGAGGACAGCAATACTTATTGACAATAACAGGGATACTTAATTCAGATATAAAACAACAGACATTTTTTACCATTGAAAATCTTAATTTCTCCGTGGAGTAAAGGTAGTGTCCGAAGTTTTGCGCACATTTGATTCTGACTAATCAGAGCTTCGCGTGTATTTTTGGCGGAGCCGAGCAAACCGTCCGACCGCACCGGCTTGTCTCGCCGAAGTTTTAACGAAGGTGGAAGGAGCAGTTCGGTTTGTGATGCGCAGCCTAAACCTGGGAAAAATGTTTGAATATTATAAAAATGCAACTTGATTTCATCGTAAAGCCGGGTATATTTTGAAATAGACAGGCTTCAGATTCCGAAAAGCAAAACAGGGGACATCAGATGAAGAGACATATTGCCGGGTTATTATTTCTAATTGCTGCTGTGCCCGGCCTTAAATATGAAGGACAAAAGATATGAAAGAGTTTCTTACTATGGCTTGTATTTTTACAACCTCCATTACTCTTTTTGCTAACAGACAAATGATATCGCCTGATGATGCTGTTAAAATTGGATTAGTAACAGACATCCTTTGGAAAGATACGCCTGTCGTTAGGTTAACTCCAACAGACCAGGACAAGAATTTAGAAATTGTGGAGTTTGAATCATTCAAGCGAACGAATGCCTTTAAGAGTTTTAGGAATATTCTCCTTCAGGGAATACATCGAGGGGATATTCCTATTGAAAAAAAAATAGAGAATTGGAGAGTCAATTGGGGAATTAGGAAAAACGATGTTGGAGTACAAGGATTACATATTATCTGATGAAAACAAGTGGATCCCTGATCAGGATCCATCTTTCTCGTTATATGTAAAAACGAAAAACAATTACTATGGAATTGTGAAATTGCTTTGGTCGCCACATCAATATTTAAATCGGGCATGTACGGAGCTCTCGATAAACTACCGTTTCAATTCCGTCCCTGGTCAGCGGGTTTTCGAGGATGATTCTGCTCTTCGCCGGGAACTGGATAGGAGAGATAAAAAGAATT
>JAFZZR010000185.1 GCA_017615635.1 Lentisphaeria bacterium | reverse complement strand
CCCAGCGACCCTTGGGATCATCCATGCGCCGGATGTAGTTCCGCATGGCGGAATCGGCCTCGATCCGGTATTTCTCCTCGCCGGTGGCCTTGAACATGGCGGCCGCGCCCATGGCGGCGAAGCAGTCGGAAAAGATGTTGTAGGGGGCCACGGAGGGCACGCCCTGACGGTTCAGCGCAAAATAGTAGCTCCCGTCCTCCGATTTCCCGTGCTTCGTAAGGAAATCGTAACCCTGCGCGGCGATGGCCAGCCAGCGGTCGTTTCCGCCCTGCGCGGCGGCGAACTTGGCGAACATGTAGACGATCCGCCACTGCATCCACATATATTTTTCGGTGTCGTAGACGCTGCCGTCCCGGTCCAGCGAGGTGAAATAGCCTCCGTACTGCGTATCCACGCAGTGATTCTCCCAGAACGGGATCACCCGTTCGTACAGTTCATTTTCGTAGCGGTCTTTTACTTTTTTGAAGTCCATGATGGCCTTTCTCCTGTTTCAGCGGGCGGGAAGCATTTTGTGTTATTTGCCGTCGGAAGTCCGTTCTGCCTCGATGAAAATATAACGGCTGATCCGAAGATGTTCCACCGTCTTGTTGATGGCCGGGGCGCAGTAGAGAAACTGATTCTCGTCAGCGGTCAGACGGCCCATTTTGATGATATGGTAACCGGGCGCCAGGATCGTTTCCGCTTTCGCGGATCCTTTCAAAACACAATCCTTTTGCTTCACATCGTAACAGCCGAAGGTCGCTGCCGTTCCGGAGGGATTCTGCTCTTTTCCCAGACATTGCAGTTCCACGTAGACGTCCCAGCATCCTTCCGGCGGCTGGGGAAACTGGCTGGTCCAGGTCGCGTGGGTGCAGTCCACCTCCACCACCTTGCCGTTTGCAGCGTCCGGATCCTTTACTTCGCGATAGACCCCGTATCGCTGACAGTCCGTGGCTGCGACCTGCTTCCACCGGGTCCCCTCGGGATATCCCGGCACGGGAGGCGCACCCTTTTCCCAGGCGAGCCGCAGGACGATGTTCCGTTCCAGCATGTCGGGCGTAAAGGGATCTTCCGCCAGGCGGGAGACCTTTTCTTCGGCCATGATCTTCAGCTGATCGGACAGAAGCTGCCGCCAGTCCACGCCCTGCAAAGCGGGAACCGGCTTTTCCCAGAGGCCCGGCCGCTGAAGAAGGTCCAGATTGACCGGGACCGCCGCGACCCGAAGGCGCTGACGCAGGACCGGATCGTCCGCCACGATTTTTTCGCCGTCGAGCAGAATTTTCCGGGCCCGGAGCAGATCGTCGTCCGAAATATCGAAGGCGGAAATACCGCTTGTCCCTTTGCGGCTGCTGACGATCATGTGGTCGATATAGTCCAGAATGCAAGGAGCCGCCTTGCCGTAGAAACCTTTGGCAAACTCTTCGATCAGTTTTCCCGGATCCTGATACGGATTCCACTGGAGTTTTCCCAGAACCCACACGCGCAGGTCGGAGAGGTCCGCAATGGGGCCGGCGTAGGAGCCCTGCTGGAAAATATCGATGACGCCGTGATCGGCAAAGAAGCGAGGGCTTTTCAAAAGGCCCTGCCAGTTCGGGTTGGGCATATAGAAGTGATAGAAGTCGGTTTCGTAGGTCCAGACGGCCAGAGGATTGCCGAATTTGCACCACTCCTTGAAGATGGAATACTTCTTCTCATTCCCGGGAGAGTCTATGGCCCGGGTTTTATCCGACAGGCCGGAGCAGAACCGGACCACCACGTTTTTCCGGGGAACGATGGTCTTCGGCGGTTCGAGCGTGAAGCTGTAGGCGTCCGTCTCCACCTGAACATCCGGGAATTCCGCGGCAATGGCATCGGCCACCTCGTTGACCGTGTCCCAGAGCAGATCGCTTTCGTTTCCGTGTTCGCGGATGAACCTGGTGCACTCGGCGCATTCGCAGAAGGTCTTTCCGCCGTCGTTCTGGGAAATGGAGATCATCCGGGGATCTTTTTTCTTCCGCAAGGCGGCCAGAACCGATTCGATCAGGGCTTTGCGGAATTCCCGGTTGGTCAGGCAGGGCTGACCGTCGGAAACCCGTTTGCCGCCCAGAAGGGCGAACCATTCGGGATGGGCCTCGAAGTGTTTTTTCGCAGGAACGAAGAGGCCGAAGGTGTGGACAAAGCCGATGATCTCTTCACTGCCGCCCCAGCGGGGGGAAACCAGCGGATACCGGTTGGTGCGCAGTTTGACGCAGAAGGGGCTCTTGCGAGCCAGGTCGTAATAGACATAGCGCCGCTGAAACACCGGAGCGTAGCGGTGATCGATCCCGGGACGGAAGAATTTTTCGTGAACGGGCCAGTGTTCGACGTCCGCCGTCCAGAAACGGACCCCGTAGGCCCGTTCCAGAAACTCGTACACGGCGTAGATGGTGCCCCGGGGGCGGGCCCCCAGCAGAATCGTCTTGTCAGGGAAGGTCTTGAGCAGGATCTCATCCGGCTTCAGGTCGGAGAAATCCTTCATGCCCAGAGCCTGCGCGGCCTCTCCGGACTGTCCCACCCAGAAAAGGCACTTTCCCGGATCTTTTCTCGAGATCGCGAACGTGTTCGAAGCGGGCGCAGATCCGAAGATCCGGCGAAGTCCGTTCACCAGTTCCTGAGCGGCATTCTCCTCCGCAGGCGTGGCGTCCGGCGCGAGGAAGACGGAGTATTCCGCGGCGGCGAGACAGAAGCTGAACAGACAGGAGAGAAACAGCAGAATTTTATTCATGGCAGCCTCCTCGAAATGTTTTACGGATTATTGCTGAAGATGACATCCGATTTGCCGAGCAGATCGTTCAGTTTGGAGGTGCTCACATGACCGTCCATGAAAAGCCCGTTGCTGCCCGAATTGTGCCGGAGATCGATGTGCTTGCTCGACGGATTGGCACCCGCACTGAACGGATAGGTGTAGTCGCTGAAGAAAAGGTTCGCGCTGTCGGCCGAACTGCACCACATTTCCGTGGTCCAGATATACTGGGCGGGCCGGTGCATTTTTTCAGGCTTCAGCATTTGCGGTTTGAGTGTGGGATTGCGCCAGTTGCAGTATTCGTTCTGGCCGTAGCTGAAGTAATGGGTGACATACTTGTTGTTCCGGGGTGCATCCGAGGGACACTGAGCCACATTGCCCGGACGGAAGGCGTAGCCGTTTACATCGTTCCGCCATATAAGCTCATACGACAGATACAGATGCAGGAACTGGGCGAACGGCGTCATGGGTTTCCAGTTAAAGCAGTCCTGGTGACAGTTCCATTTGATCATTCCATTGTTGGCGCCGGGCATGAATCCCTGAAAATCCCCCTGGTACGTCACGGCGGCAAGGCCGATGTTCTTGAGATTGTTCATGCAGGTGACGGTTTTTCCCTGCTCCTTGACCTTGCCCAGGGCCGGCAGAAGCATCCCCGCCAGCACGGCGATGATGGCGATGACCACCAGAAGCTCGATCAGCGTGAAACGCTTCAGGTATGAGTTGCTAT
>JAFZZR010000184.1 GCA_017615635.1 Lentisphaeria bacterium | reverse complement strand
TGTGCTTGACAATTTGCCCCAACACTGCCACATTATGCTCTTGAGAACCCATGATTCTATCCTTCGTCTTGTGGAAAAGAAAAAGGTAGTCTGGGTTCTCTTTTTTGTCAAGTCAGAAAAATTTTATGGGATATCTGTGAAAATGAGACAAGGCGTTTCCCGTCCTGGCTTTATCTCCTCCTGCTGATCGCCGTCGGCCTGCTGACCCACGTCTTCACGCTGAACTGGGAACAGCCGTCTCCGTACGAACATGTGCCGGACGGAGTCGTGCCCCGGCCCGGCTGGACGGCACAGGAGATGTTTTACGCAAACGCCATGGTATACGGTCCGCTTCATTACGCGATCCTGGCCCTGACCGCCCCCGACGGCGGACGAGAACTGACGGAGAAGGATCCGGAGTATGTCTCTCTTTCGGGAAAACGGATCATCGCCTTCCGGGCCGTCGCAGCCGTCATGAGCATTCTGATCGCGTTGTTGCTCTACTTCATTGCGCGGATCTGTGCGGGTTTTCCGGATTTCTGGAGCTTCGCCGCCGCTCTGGCCTTTCAACTGCTGCCCGGCACTCTCTACTACTCCCACACCTCCAACATGGATCTGCCATATCTCTTCTGGCTGACTCTGGCCGTCCTGGCCGCCGGACTCGCCTGCCGCGCGGAGAAAAAATCGAACCGGACCGGCTTCTCCGGATGGAATCTGGCCGCCGGAGCGCTGCTGGCCTGTTCCTTCTGCACGAAAGATCAGGTTTATGCGGTCTGCGTTCTCCCTGCTCTCGTCTACGCGGTCCTGCGTTTCCGGTCCGCCGGCGGACGAACCGGAATACGCCGTCTTCTTTACGCACTGATGCCTCATCTGCTCTGGGGCGTGTCGTTCCTCTTCTGCACAATCCTCATTTACGGAGTCACCGTGGGACCGGACGGTGCGGCAGCCCACTGGAAATTCATTTCCGGCGAGGGGAAGGACGATTTCTTCCCGGCTGAATACACAAGTTGGTCGCAGTTGAAACTGATTTTTGAATCTTTGGCAAGTCTTGGTGAGGTTCTGGACCCCGCAGGACTGGTCCTGCTTGCCGCCGCAGCACTTGGATGGGGGATGACTTTGACTTCCGCCGGCGGCGGAAAGGATCTTCTCCGCCGTGACGGAACCCTCTGGCTCTATGCCCTCGCCGCACTGATCTCCCAGCAAATCCTTTTCTATCAGGTGGTCCGCCGCTGTGAATTCCGGTACAATCTACCGCTGGCGGCGGCAGTCCTCCTGGTGATTTTCTCCGGGATCCGGGCGGCGCTCGAACGAAAGCCGAAGCCGGTGAAGCTGATCCTGCTTCTCGCTTTTTTTCTTCAGGGCGCCACGGCATACCAGTTCCTCTTCAACCTCAAATCGAGTCCGCTGTCCCGCCTGGCGGCCGAAATGAAGGAGAGTCCGGAGCTGAAGATCTGCTGTCTTTCCGCCGCTCGCGGCCACTCCTACTATGTAACGCCCGGCGGCGAATATTTCCGGATCGCCGTGATCCGCAGCTGGATCGGCCCGAACTACGGACTTCTTCCCCGGGAACAGCTCGCGGAAGCCGAGAACGACCTGTTCTCCTGCTTTTGGCTGGATGCAAAAATCATTCTCCTGCCTGCGGACGCAGATCTTTCCCCCGCGTTCCGTCAGGTCTTTTCCGAACAGGAAGAGGCCCTCTATTTTCTCCGGAAACCGCTTTTCTCGTTTTGTCCGGTGGGCCCCAAAGAGCTCCGGCTGCTGCCGAGACGGAAGGATTTTCCTGCCGTCCGGGAGGCACAGAATCAGGGCCTTTTCGCCGACTTTGCGGAAAAATCGGCGGAAGATCAGCTTCTCACCCTGACCTTCCTGCTTCAGGAAAAAAACATCATTTCGAGGGATACTTTGATTGCGCTCGGATATATTCTGAAGCCCTTTTCCCCGGCTGTAATGAAGAAAGCCACAGGTATAGCCCCTGAAGCTCTTCAAGTTGCCCTGGCCGCCTACGAATCGGCAAACCGGCACGAAGAGGCGGAAGCGATCCGGAAATTTCTGGAAACGCATGTACCCGCGCTCGAGAAGCCCGAGAAGGAGCAGACCGGGCAGGATGCCTGAAAATCGCCTGAGATTCCCCGCTCTTATTCTTCTGCGGCGGAAACGTCCTCCGCCGGTTCGACTCCGCTGTCCCGGATCGATCGTTTCTGCTTCATGCCCTCGACTTTCCGCTTCAGAAAATTACGGCTCTGGATGCCCAGCAGGGCGAAGAGGATGCGTTCGCGTCCGGTGATGATGGAAGCCGTGCAGGAAGACCCGAACCGGAGCGGATAGGGCTCATCCAGCAGGATCAGCTTCACAGGATAGAATTTCTGGCCGCCGATGATCTCCGGCAGCTGATACACGTACTCCACCCGCCCGTAGAAATATCCGTAATCCAGATAGTTATACAGAGAGCACCGGATCCTTGCATACTGTCCCGGCTTCACCTTGAAGATCTGATTTTCCCGAATCAGGACCACCACCTTCTTGTTCTGATTCGCGGCCAGACGGATCAGGATCGTTCCCTGCGTATAGTAATTCCCGGGCCGCGGCGGAATGTCCGTGATAATCCCCGTATCGGGCGCAGTAAGCACGTAGTTCGAGAGGCGGATCTTCTCCATTTCCAGCCGGGCCTTCTTGCCGTCAAGCTGCTGATACATCCGTTTGAGTTCGTCCTGCGCCTTTTCCAGAATATCCCGCGCCATCCGGCCCTGCCCCAGCTTCCGTGCATCCTCCTGAAGCCGTTCCAGATTGATCTTCTTGGAGATATGATCCATTTCGATCTGCAGATATTCGTGCTTGGAGATGGCCTTTTTCTCGTACAGTTCGGAATAGGATTCCAGTTCCAGCAGGGACCGCTGATACCGCTCGGCCGCCTCCTTGAGTTCCAGTTCCGTATGACGGTAGTATTCAGGCAGCGGATCTTTCCGCAGAATGTCCAGTTCCTTCTCCTTTACGCGGATCGCGATTTCCAGCTCTTTGATCTCGTTCTCCAGAAGAACGATCCGGTCCCGCTGATCCCGGGAATCCAGTTCCAGCAGCGGTTCTCCCGCGTGCACGAAGTCGCCGGGCCGCTTGAAGATCGCCGTGGTCTTGGCGTCCACCAGCGTCTTCAATTCGTACTCCCGGATTCCCTCCACGGTGCCGGTACCCTCGACTTCATCATCCATGTATCCGAAGCTGATGACGCCGATCATCACAAAGAAGAGGAGCAGGATGACGAACAGGAACCAGCGAAAAAGGACCATTTCCTTTCGGATGTTGATATTGGGAACGGAGATCATTTCGTTTTTCACCGGTGCTTCCTCCCTTCCGCCATCTTCTTCTGCTTTTCGTACAGATCCCGGTACATGCCGGGCCGGGCCATCAGTTCCTCATGCCGCCCCTCCTGAACGATACGGCCGCCGTCCAGGACCACGATCTTATCCGCATTCTGAATAGTGGAAAGACGGTGTGCGATAATGATGGTAGTCTTGTTTTCCATAAGGCGGTCCAGCGCATCCTGAACCAGCGCTTCGGAAAGCGTGTCCAGGGCGCTGGTGGCCTCGTCCAGAATCAGGATGTCGGGATCCCGCAGCACGGCCCGGGCAATGGCCAGACGCTGCTTCTGTCCGCCCGACAGCGATTCGCCTCGTTCGCCGATGATGGTCTCGTATCCTTCCGGCAGGTTCTGGATGAATTCATCCGCATTGGCCTTCCTCGCCGCTTCCAGCATCTCCTCTTCGGAACAATCCGGCCGGGCGTAAACGATGTTGTCGCGGATCGATCCGGAGAACAGGAACGGCTCCTGAAGCACCACTCCCACGCGCCTCCGGTAGGCCTCCAGATCCAGACGGCGCACATCCAGTCCGTCCAGCAGGACCGCCCCTCTCGTCACGTCGTAAAACCGGAGAAGCAGATTCGTGATGGTGGATTTGCCGGATCCGCTGGGCCCGACAAGCGCCACTTTTTCGCCGGGCCGGATGGACAGAGAGAAATCATGGATCGCAGGCACATTCTCATCCTTGCTGTAGGAGAAAAAAACGTTTTCAAATTCGATGTGCCCCGTAAAGCGGTCCCGATGCACAGGATGCTCCGCCTCCTTGATCTCCGGGATCGTGTTCAGCAGATTCACGATCCGCGAAGCACCCACCTGCCCCTGCGCGAAGAACAGCGAAAGGTTCGAAAGCACGGTGAGCGGAGACATGATCATGCCCACGTAGGAATAGAACGCCACAAAAACGCCGATCGTAATATCCCCGTTCTGCACGTAACGGATCCCCAGGCCGATGATGGCCAGGTGTGTGATGACCGTAAGGATCTCGTTGGACGTGGCCAGATAGATGCTGTCCACCGTCGTCCGCATCTGAAGGCCCACGATGGGCCTGAGCTTCTTGAAGAACCGGAGAGCCTCGGAATGTTCCCTTGCGAAGGACTTCACCACCTTCACGCCGGAAAGAGATTCCGAAAGGTTGGCCGAAACTTCCGACTTCTGTTCGCTCACCAGAAGATAGTCTTTCTTGATGATCCGCCGGAAAAAACGGAAATTCAGTGCGTGGATCGGCAGCGTCAGGACAATGAAAAGCGCCATCTGCCAGTTCAGGAAAAACAGCAGAAGCGCAATGGCACACAGCTGGATCGTCTGCTCGATCATCTGCGAAAGCGTACGCAGGAGTCCGTTCATCAGTTCCGCATCGCTGATCACGTTGGATATCAGCTTGCCTGTACGGTACTCCTGATAGAACCGGAGAGAGAGACTCTGCAGATGACGGAATACCTTCTGCCGGACGTCCACCAGAAAGCGGATCCCTATGTAGTCCACCATGTAACTCGCCATATATCGCAGCAGGGACCGGGCCAGATAAATCAGCAGCATCAGACCGCAGAGAACCCAGAAAAGCACGTAGTCGGCATTGGGCAGGACCCGGTCGATGGCGATCTTCAGCATCCAGGGAAGGACGAGTCCCACCAGGTTGAAGAGAATGCTGATGAAGGAGGAAAGGGCCAGCAGGTATCTGTAGCGGAAAAAGAGGGGGAGGATTTTGGAGATCGGCTGTTTCTCGTATCGTTCCAGAATTTTGTTTTCTTCAGCGGATCTTTTCATCTGTCACATGAAACTCCGATTTTGTCATTTGAATCTTGAAGAAAAGGCCTGGGGAAGAAAAACCTCCCCGGGAGCGTTACTATAAAATCGGTTTCTCAAAAAGCAACCTCGAAATCATGGTTTTTTCAGCATATTTTTTACTCTGCGGAACGTCTCCCCGCTTGTTTTTCCCGACTATGGTGGTATATTCTTCTACTTTCCCTTTCCTGTCTCCGCATCCGCCAGAGGTTGCCTCTTCCAGCACGAAAAAACCGCCGGGAACATTTTTGTCGTGTCCCCGGCGGTTTTTCTGTTTCCGATGCCGGAAGATCCGGCCGGACGAAGTTACGGATTATTTCACCTTCTGATAGGCGGCCCACTTGGGATCGTGCTGGAAGCTCCACTTGTACTCGGCCTGATTGGCGAGCTTGGCGGCGGCATCCTTATCGAGAATGGCGACCACGTTTTCGTGGAACTGCATGGCGGTGGCGGAAATCATGCTGGTGACAGGGCCTTCGATGGCTTTGGCAACGATATTCGCCTTTTCCGAGCCGGTGGCCAGGAAGACCAGACGGCGGGCTTCGAGGATGGTGCCGACGCCCATGGTGACGGCGCGCATAGGCATATCCTTGGGATTGTCGAAAAGAGGCGAATTCTGCTGATAGGTGATCTGCGTCAGCGTGACGGCGCGGGTGCGGGAGGAGAAGGAGGAAAGGGGCTCGTTGAACCCGATATGTCCGGACCGGCCGATACCGAGCAGCTGAATATCGAGGCCGCCGCATTCGGCAATGGCTTCGTCATAGGCTGCGGCTGCAGCATCCACGTCTTCGGCGATGCCGTTGGGAACGTGGGTATTGCGCTTGTCGATATTGATCTTGTCGAACAGATGATAGTTCATGTAATAGCGGTAGGAGTTTACATTGTCTTCCTCAAGTCCGACGTATTCATCGAGGTTGAAGGTTTTGACCAAAGAGAAATCCACTTTTTTCTGCTTGTTCAGCTTGGCCAGATTCGCGTAGACGCTTTCCATGGTGCGTCCCGTGGCAAGACCGAGCTTGAAATCGGGTTTCTCGTTGATCGCATCGGCGATGATCTGGGCGGTGAGTTTCGCGGCGGCTGCCGCGGTCGGCATGATGATGACATCCATGATGGATTGACTCCTTGGGCAAATCTGCCCTGTTGGTTGTAAACAAGGCCCGCTCGCTCGAAAATTCGGAACGGCGGGCCGGTTCGTATAAACAGAAAAACCAGGTCAGTTTTTCTTGTTTTTCGCGTAGTAATCGTTCATGCGCTGGGCGACATCAAGATAGTTGACGTTGGCGGAGTAGATCTGCTTGAAGCACTCGATGGCGTTCTTGCCATCTCCGATATCCTCGTAGGTGATACCGAGATAGTAGAGCGTGGACATCTTGTCCTTGTCCATGACAGGCATTTCGGCCAGAACGTTGTTGAACTGCTCCACGGCCATATCGTTCTGACCCTTTGCATGGAAGCAGCGGCCCAGATAGGTCATGGCCTGGAGACGGTGGGCCGGATTCCGCTGCGCGAGCTGGAACTGCTCCAGCGCCTTGTCCACCTCGTTGCGGTCCCAGTAAACGACGGCGAGCTCGTAACGGCAGACCAGGTCGTTGGGATAGAGGCGGACACGGTCTTCGTAGCGCTCCAGCTTGTAGTCGAGGATGACCTGCTCCTGCGCGCGGATTTCTTCTTCCGGCGCATTGGCGGCCTTGAGCTCTTCGATCTTGCGGTTGATGATGGCCACCGTGGCCTTTTCGATACACCGGTCGATGGCGGGGTCCAAAGTTCCCATTTTCTCGACGATGAACTGATAGGCCTTGATGCTGTCTTCGAAACGCCCGGATCTCATGTAATGCTCGGCAAGTTTGCGGCGGAGATCGACCGATTCGTTGCCGTGTGCGATATCGTCCTCGAACTTGGCGATCATGTTCTTGATATCTTCCTCCGCACGGATGATGCGGTCGCCCACGTCGGCCTTCTTGTCCTTCTTGGCCGCACGGGCCTTTTCGGCGGCGGATCCTTCCTGATCCCACTTGCCGGCTTCCATGGTGGCCAGCGCGGCCGCCTCTCTGAGCTTGCCCTGGAATTCCAGGTTGTCGGGATTCTTGTTGGCGAGGCGCGTCCAAACCTTCAGGAGGTTCCGGGAGTCGCCGACCGCCTGATAGAGATCGGCGGCGGACCGGAGGTTGGCCTCGTTTTCGGGATCCATGTCCACCAGGATCTCCAGCGCCTCGGAGCTGATGAAGCCGGCGTCGGCATTCTTGGCGGCTGTGGCCAGAAGATTCAGTGCCTGCGTGGAATAGAGATTCAGCGCCAGAGCCTCTTCCGTATATGTCATGGCTTCCACCGGATTCTTGCCGGCCGCGGTCTGAGCTTTCAGGATCCAGCGAAGCGACTTGATGTTCGCGATGAATTTTGCAAAACCGCTCATGCTCTCGGCTTTTTCCTTTTCCGCGGCACGAAGCATATTCCGGGCGTCCATGAAGCCCGGTTCCTTCTGCACGACCTGCTTGAGCAGTTCGATCCCGTAGTCAAGCTGCCGTTTGCCGATCATGTCGGCGCCCTTCTGATAAACGGCCCGGACGCCGGTGGTGACGTCCTTGAAACTTTTCTTTACGATTGCCATGAGAAACAGCCTCCGTACAGTTGCATTTATTCAAATCGATGTTATAATAACCAAGAAACATATACTTGTTTTAAAGCATTTCAAGTGAAAATCCCAAAATTTTAAGGAAAAAGGACCCGTTGACGGCACGTTCCTCCGGGAGTCTTTCATGTCTTCTGCACAAAACGACACCATCGCAGCCATCTGCACCGCGCCGGGCGGCGCCCTCGCCATCCTCCGGATCTCCGGGCCCGATTCCCTCAGGATCCTCAACAGCATCACGGCGGGGCCGCGTCCCGTCGGTGCGGAAGACGCGCGGAAAGCTTTGCTGCGCCGCGTCCGGGATAGGGAAGGCGAACGCTGTCTGACCATTTTCATGCCCGGACCGGCCAGTTATACAGGCGAGGACGTGGCGGAGATCCAGTGTCACGGCGGCGATTTCGCTCCCAACCGGCTCCTGCGCTGCGCCGTGGAGTCCGGCGCCCGGCCTGCGGATGGCGGCGAATTCACGAAACGGGCCTTCCTGAACGGTAAAATCGATCTGACGCAGGCTGAGGCAGTGGCGGACATGATCTCCGCCCGCAGCGAGGCGGCGGGCCGTCTGGCCGAACGGCAGATGGCCGGACGGCTGGGCGACCGGATCCGGCTCTGCCGGGAAACGCTTCTCCACGTCCTTTCCGAGGTGGAATCCCGAATGGATTTTCCCGAAGAAGAACTGGACTGGCTTCCCGCGGATGAACTGGCCGCCCGGATTCGGGGCACGAAAAACGGTCTGGCCCGCCTGCTGGAGACCGCCCGGGAAGGCGCGGTCATCCGCTCCGGGATCCGGCTGGTTCTCGCCGGCGCACCAAACGCAGGAAAATCCAGTCTGCTGAACGCCCTTCTCGGATACGACCGCGCCATTGTCACAGCCTCGCCGGGAACGACCCGGGACACGGTGGAAGAGACGCTCGTGCTGGACGGGCTGTGCGTACGCGTGCTGGATACGGCCGGTCTGCGCGAGTGCACCGAGGAAGCGGAACGCCTGGGCGTGGAGCGGACTCGCAAGATGCTGGGGGCGGCCGATGTGATCGTCTGGCTTCTGGATGTGTCGCGGGCGGACGAACTTCCGGAGCTGATCCGGCAGTTCGAAACGGAACGACCCGCCGGGATCCCCGTGATCCCCTGCTGGAACAAATGCGATCTGCCTCACAGCGATCTGCCCGGGATCCCCGGATTCGATAAGAATACCCTCTGCATCTCCTCGCGGTCCGGAGACGGACTGAAGGAGCTTTCGCGCGAGATACTGCGAATCGTTCTGGGTTCTCCGGACCGTCACGAGCCGGAATCCGCCGTATCCGCCCGTCATGCCGCCTGGCTCCGCAAGGCCGTGCCGGATCTGGAGACGGCCGAACAGAACGTTCTGCGGGAGGAATGGGAACTGGCGGCGGGCCCGCTCCGGGAATCGCTTCACTCGCTGGGCGTCATTACCGGCGAAACAGCCGATCCCGACGTGCTTGACGAGATCTTCTCGAGGTTCTGCATCGGAAAGTAATCGGCCGACTCCGGCCGGAAAGCCGTTGTCTTACTCCACCTTGAACCGCTTCGGCAGTTCGAAATCGGAATCCGGGATATTCGGATTCAGCGTGAAATCCGTGATGGTGCACACATTCTGGCTTCCCTGACCCGTTTTCACGACGGTCCGACGGGGAAGACGGACCGAATCGTCGAACCACTTGTAGTCGGTGGGTATGGACGTATAAAGATTCTGCGATCCGTCGTCGTGATACACGATCGTTTCCATCTTGCAGGGAAGGAAGGTTTCCGCGTCCACGTAAATGACGTACGGCGCAATGGCGTCGTCATACGCCTGACAGACGAGCCGGTAACAGCGCTTGCCGTCTTCGTGAACGCTGGAGATCTCCACCGTTTTGAAGATGTCCAGATACGTTTTCGTGGGATTCGCCATGGCCGTGGAAGTACGGAACAGATTCAGTCCCAGCCCCTCCTCGATCTTCACGCTCTTCTTCTTTTCGGGATCGATGTCCCAGGCTTCGTCGTCTTTGCAGATACTGATCTTGAACGGGATCCCGTTCCGGTAATGGGTCCACCGGATCTTGTCGGGCTTCGCGTACCGGATCTCCGTGATATACACCAGCGAAACACGGTTGTCATCGTTTTCCTGCTCGGCTACGATCTGCTGCTTCAGAAGATACTTGTCCGTATTGAAGTATTTCTTTTCGGGATCCGTGGCCTTCTGGATTGCCTCGATCAGCTGCTGAACACTCATATCCGACCGGCTGCCGGGCTGATCCAGACGAAGAAGCGCCAGCTGTTCCTCCCGGGAGAACTCCGCGCAGGCGGGCGTCAAAAACAGCGTGCAGACAGCGGCCGCT
The DNA here is from genome assembly GCA_017615635.1 of Lentisphaeria bacterium. Taxonomy (GTDB): domain Bacteria; phylum Verrucomicrobiota; class Lentisphaeria; order Victivallales; family UBA1829; genus RGIG8244. Next base: position 2,672 of record JAFZZR010000184.1, on the reverse strand, counting down.
GCCAGAAAAAAACGAACGGCAAAATGTCGAAATAACATAAACGGACTCCGTGTTTGATTGTCTTGACCCGCTTCCGCCGCAGTTCCCCTTCCGGAGAACTGCCGGACGGGAAACCGCATTTCCGGTCAGTTCGGAAATATAGCACCCGTTTGCGGAAATTGCCACAACTTCCGCTGTTATTTTGCAAAAAAAGCTCCGCGGGATCAGCGCAGACGCAGAACGATCGCGCAGGATCCGGCTCCGAACGACCGCGTCGATCCGGCAGCGGCCTTTCCGTTCCGCGTGATATCGCAGGAGACGAAATCCTCCGGCAGGACGATATCCGCCCTGCTTCCCTCGGGCACATCGAATTCGAAGCGGATTTTCCCTCCCGTCCGCTTCCATTCGCTCCGGATCAACCCGAAAGGCGACCGATGACATGCCTTCACATGGTCGATCCCTGTCACGAAGCAGGGCCGGATCTCGAACCGGCGGAACCCGGGCGTCTCCGCCAGCGGACGGATCCCGCCCAGATACTGATACATCCACGCGGAGATGTCCCCGAACATGATGTGATTCTGGGATTCTCGCCCGTTCCAGTTCTCCCAGAGCGTAGTGGCGCCCTGTTCCACCTGCCAGCCCCAGCCGGGGAATTCCTTCTGGGTGATGATCCGCAGCGCATCTTCGGCGAACCCGTTTTCCGCCAGCACACGCGGAATGTATTTGGCTCCGAGAATGCCGAAATCCGCCTTATGCCCGCGCTTCCGAATCTGATTTGCCAGAACCTGAACGGTCTTCGCACGCTTCCGGTCTTCCACGAAGCCGAAATACAGCGCCGCCGCATTCGCCGTCGGCGATCCGTCCGCGAACGAGCCGTCGCCGTGCGCGAATTTCCGCAGGAAAGACTTGCGGATCCGGGCTGCCAGTTTCCGCAGATCGGTTTCATCCTTTTTCCTTCCGAGCAGACCGGCAAAGAAGGCGGTACGCAGGACGTTCTGGTAATAGTAACCGCTGGAAGTGACTTCCACGGGTGTGATGGCGGCCCGGTCCCAGTGGCACCAGTCGCCAAGACCGAAATTCAGCAGATCGTCCTCCGCGCGGGAATCACAGTACTCCAGATACAGAAGAAAACGGTCGTAGTTCTGCTCGATCAGATCCTTCCGCCCGCAGAACAGATACGTCTGCCACGGATATTCGAACAGGATCGTGTCCCACGCCGGACCGCCGCCCCAGTTGAATCCCCAGCCTCCCGTCGGCGCTATGCCGGGCAGCTGACCGTTGGGACGCTGGGTGTCGGCCACGACCTGCAGAAAATGGGCGTAGGATTCCGCCATGTCATAGTTCCAGAGGCCCGTTTCCGCCGCCAGCGCGGCGTCCCCCGTCCAGCCGTTCTTCTCCCGATGCGGACAATCCGTGGGGATCCCGATGAAGTTGGACCGGAAACTCTGCAGCGTGTTTCTCTGGAGGGCGGTAAGCATGGGATCGGACGTCTGAAATCTTCCCGCCTCCTCAAAATCCGTATGCACGAACTGCGCCCGGATATCCAGCAGCGAAGCCTCGCCGAGAATCAGGACCATGGCATAACGGAAGCCATGATACGTGAACGAAGGCTCATACTCTTCGTGCTCCGGATCGCCCTTCAGAAAATATTCGTCCATCTGGAATTTTCCGAAATCCGGATACGGCCCGATCTCCCGCGTGTCGATGCCGCCGGAGATGGGATCGATCTTCTCCGAGTAGAAAATCTGGACCCGCGCTCCCGCCTTCCCCTTGACCCGGATCCGGCACCATCCCGCCAGATTCGTGCCGAAATCGTACGTGGTTTCCCAACAGCTGATAAAGCGGGACGAGAGTGCTGGATAACTCTTCACGACCCGGCAGGGCGGCATGGTCTCGCGGATCACGCGTCCCCCCGGCGGCATGCAGAACGATGCATTGTTCCAGGCGGAATCATCGAACAGCGGATCGGCGAATCCGGGGATCTCCAGCCGGGCATCGTAATACTGTCCGTTCCGCATTTCGTTGAAGGTGACCGGACTGTCATGCACTTTCCAGGTCGTGTCGCTTCGGGCCAGAAGTTTCCCGTCCGCCACCACGTCGCACAGCAGCTTCGGATAATCGCGCCAGGGCGCCTTGTCGAAACTCCACATGTGCACCCTGCAGTTGTACAGTCCGTTTCCCAGCAGGACAACGACCGCATTGGCGCCCTTCTTCAGGAGTTTCGTCACATCGTATTCGATGAAGCTCACATGTTTGTCGAACTGGGTAACGGCGGGTGCCAGAACCCGGTCATCGGCCTTCCGTCCATTCACATACAGCACATGCCAGCCAAGACCGCAGAGAAAAATGGAGGCCTTTTTCGGCTTCCGCTCACAGACAAACGTTTTCCGCAGATAAGGCGCGCTGACGACATCGGCAGTCGGCGTCCCCATCGTTCTTCCCGCATTGATCCAGCGTCCGGCCCATTTCCGTTCCATGATCCGCTCCTGTTTTCTCAACAATAAAATTATTCTGCAACGATCGTGCAAATATAACTGAATTTTCACCATTTTCAAGCCCGCTTTTCTTTTTTTCGCAATTTTTGCCGGTGAAGCAGACGCGGACAGCTTTGCGATTTCACGAAACGGGTGTATATTAATTTCGGGGAAATTTGAAGAGATGCTCCTGCCAAAAATCACGACCCCGGATTTCGG
>JAFZZR010000183.1 GCA_017615635.1 Lentisphaeria bacterium | reverse complement strand
GCGGCCAGCGCTATGCCGACCTTTCCGACCTTCAGTGCGGCGCCGCACTCCTCAACGACTGCAAGTACGGATACCGCGTCAAAGGCTCCGTGCTGGATCTGGCGCTCCTGCGGTCGACCAAATATCCCGACTGGTTCGCCGATCAGGGCAAACACCGCTTCACGTACAGTTTTCTGCCGCACGACCGCACGCTGGCCGAAAGCGGCGTCATGCAGGATGCGGCCGTCTTGAACAGGGCGCCCATCCTGGCCGACGGATTCACCGCCGGCAGCGCCGCTGCGCCCTGCCGGATCGATTCGGACGGCATCTCGCTGGAAGTCGTCAAGCGGGCCGAGAAAGACGATTCGATCATTCTGCGTCTGGTGGAAACCCGAGGCAAATTCTCATGCGGCACACTGGACTTCGCCAGCCGGCCGGAAAAGGTCACGGAGACGGATCTGATGGAATGGGGCGATGGTCCCGCGCTCAAGCTCAAAGGAAAGACTCTTGCGCTGGAAATGAAGCCCTTCGAGATCCGCACGCTCCGGGTACGGAACCGCTGAAAAAGCGTTACCGGAACTCTCCGGCGAATTCCGCGCCGGGCAGTTCCAGAAGATGCTCAAGGACGTTCCGGACCTCCTCTTCCGAGGCTGACGCGCCGGAAATCAGTCCCAGCGTACCCGAAAACGAACGCAGTTCCTCCGGGACCGGCGAGCTTTCGCTCATGAGGTATGCCGCCGCTCCGGCCGCCCGGGCGCTTTCGCAGAGTCGACGCGAATTGGAGCTTTCCGGCGATCCGACCACAGCCACCGCACCGCATGACGAAGCGAGACGTCGTACGGCTTCCTGCCGGTCCGAGGTGGCCGGGCAGATCGTACGTTCGACCTGCAGATCCGGGATCCGCGCTTTCAGGATCTCCGCGATCCGTTCGAATCCGGAAGCCAGAAACGTGGTCTGGGAGAGAAGAACGTAGCGCAGCTTCGGATCCGGCACGAACGCCGAGGCTTCTTCCGCCGTCTCCAAAAGCCGGGCGCACCCGGGCGGGACCCGTCCCAGGATCCCCTCGGTCTCGCAATGGCCGCGCTTCCCCGCCAGCAGGATGAACCGCCCTTCCCTGTGCCGGTCCGCGGCGAGGCCGTGCACCCGCTTGACCAGAGGACAGGTGGCGTCCTTCACCGTCAGCGGAAGGCTCCGTGCTTCCCGCTCCAGCGCATCGCTCACGCCGTGCGCGCTGAAGATCAGCGTGGATCCGGCGGGAAGCCCCGCGGGAGAATTTACGATGGTCACGCCGCGGCTCTTCAGGTTCCGCACGACGGCGTCGTTATGCACCAGATCGTGAAGAATGAAAACGCCGTTGGCCGCGTGTTCCGACTCCTCCAGCGCCATGGCGACGGCCCGCCGGACGCCGGAACAGAAACCACGAACGGAAGAGAGAACGATCCGGATCACAAGTCACCCGTCGGTTTCCGCATCACGAACTGACGCGGAGATACATGGTAAAACTTTTTGAAGGAGTGGCAGAAGTGTGCGGAATCGAAGAATCCCCATTTCTGCGCGATCTCCTCCAGCGAGAAACGGCCCGAAAGAAGATCTTTCGCCGCACTGGCCATCCGGACCCGGATGGCGAATTTGCCGTAGCTGACGCCCATGGTCTTCCGGAACAGTTCGGAAAAACGGCTCGGACTCAGCGAGCACATCCGCGCGGCTGCGGAAAGCGAAGGCGGACGCGTCTCCGCGCTCCACACCTTATTGAGCGCGTAACGGATCCTCGTGAAAGCGTTTTTCGATTCGCCGCCGCCCCCTGCCCTCTCCCGCTCCGGCGGCGGATTCTGCGATTCCATCCGGCGGATCGCCAGGAGAAGAAGTTCATGGATCAGGAGCCAGGAGCGGATCCGCCAGTTGGAGGGCCTTTTCCGGTACAGATGGAAGAGGAGCTGTCCCGTCTGCCGGACAAAATCCAGATCCTTCGGTTCCGTGGGACAGAACCGGAGCCGGGTTTCCGAAACGAACGGGGTCAGCCAGTTGCAGTCGCCGAACGGACTGCACGCCCCCAGCTGCTCCACGTCCAAGTTGACGGCCACCACAAACGTGTGCTTTCCGACGAACCGGTAGGCATGAGGCTCCCAGCACATGTTCCACCAGAGTTCGCCGCTCCGGTAGATACGGGAGTAGTCTTCGAACACCAGCTCGGAGGCGCCGTGCAGAACAATGCAGATCTGCAGCGCGTAATGGGAATCGCCGCGGAACTCTTCCGTGGGAAGACGGGAGTATTCCGAGGCGATGTCGAAGGGACTCAGGATCGTCAGATCCGGATGTGTCTGCTTCTCGACTTTGATCCTGAGCAGATCGGCCATGATGCGTCAGCGTGTCCCTTCGTTCCCGGATGACTTACTTGTTCTCCTGCGGCACGTCCGTACGGAACGGGACCATGGGCAGACCGGCTCCGTTGTACATATTCAGATCCACGGGACAGCCGCGGTAAGCATAGCGGACCGCCGTCGGCTCGGCCACTTCCTTCGCGCTGACGACGACCTCATTCCCTTCGATGACGGCGTCCGCCCAGAACCAGTTGCCGTTTTTATCGCAGACGGCGAAATTCGCGGGCTTCATTTCCGGCGCGGGAACGGGCTTTGCGTATCCATTCTTGACCGCGGTCATGAGCCCGTCCGCATAGTCGAAGGAAAGACGGATCCGGTTCCCTTCGATTTTCATGCTCCTGTACATGGGTCCGGAGAATACCAAGTCCTTCTTCCCGTAGGTTTTCGCCAGCGCCCAGAGCGCCAGACGCTCGCCCACGTCGATCTTGTTCTTCGGATGGATATCCCGGGAGTTGCCGATATCGATCGTGCACGCCATGCCGGTATTCGGAATCGAAAGTGCCAGAGCCTGAACTTCGCGGATCCGCGCATACCCTTCTCCGCCCTTCGGATTGGTCGTCGTGATCTGATATGCGGCAAGCTGCACGAAGTAGAAGGGCATGTCCGGATTCTTCCACACCTTCCGCCAGCCCCCGATAAGCGCTTTCATGTACTTGAAGTACAGAATGTCGTCGCCGGCGTTGGAGCAGCCCTGATACCAGATGACTCCCTTGACGGGAAACCGGACGATGGGCGCCATCATGGCGTTGTACCTCTCCGAGTCTCTCAGGGAGTCGATCCGGGGAAGAATATCCGAGAACTCACGTCCCTCGGCAAAGCGCTTTTCCGCTTCCGGCAGCGCCGCCTTCAGATCGGCCAGATATTTCCCGCGGGCGGCTTTCCATTCCTCCCGGCCGGGCACGTTGCTCCAGACCGCTCTGGCGCGAGCCGCGAACTCCGGCAGAAGCGCGAATCCCTCGGGCGGAATGAACGGTTCGATCTTGCTTCCGCTCCAGTTGTCGTCCAGGATTCCGATGGGCAGGGAATCCAGCTCCTTCGTCAGCTTCCGGGCAAAGAAATAGCCCGCAGCCGTGAAGGGCTGCACCGTTTCGGGGGAACAAACGGACCAGACGGAGGCATCTACATCCGCCACGGGCGCCGGAGCGGCCTTACGGGTCACTTTGATCCGCCGGATCTGCGGGTAATTCTTCGATTCGGCAATGAACTTTTCCCCGTCCATGATTCCCCAGGTGAAATTCATTTCCATGTTGGACTGACCGGCACACAGCCACACGTCGCCAACCAGGATATTTTTCAGTTCGATCGTATTCTTCCCCTTGATCGTCATGGTCTCGCCCGTCTTGTTCAGCGCAAGCGGCGCCAGTCGGACCGACCATTCCCCCTTGTCGTTTGCCGTCGTGCTCTTCGTCTGACCGGCAAAGGAGACCTCCACCTGTTCGCCCGGATCCGCCCAACCCCAGACCGGCACTTCCGCGTCACGCTGCAGCACCATGTTTTCATTGAAGATCCGCGCAGGCTTCACGTCGGCAAAGGCCGAGGGTACAACGGCCGCGAGGGCGAATGCCAGAACGGAAGCGGTTTTCATCAGGGACGAACTTCTCATTTTTTCCTTCTTTCTTTTGTATTCCTCAATCGGTAAAAAAATGCAGACCTCCGGATCTCGCACGGTCGGAACGACCGACTTTTCCGCACCGATCCGTTCAACTAATATAACAGACGAACAGTCCCTTTTCAAGAGACCCCGCCTTTTTTTCAGTGTTTTCTGCCCGATCCGCCTGACGTTTATCGGGCCCGCTCGGGTCACCTTTTCGCTCCCCGGTACTGACTGGGAGAGAGTCCGGTGTGCTTCCGGAAATCGTTGGAGAAGTAAAGCTGGTTCTGATAGCCGCAGAGAGACGCGACCTCCTTGACCGGAACCGTCCCGCTTTCCAGAAGGTTGACCGCGTAGTTGATCCGTTTGTCGATCAGAAACTGGAGCGGCGTCGTGCCCAGGTGTTTTTTGAAGAGGCGGGAGAGCGTCGTCTTGCCGCAACCTGTGTGTTCCGCCATTTCATCCAGGGTGATTTTCTGAAAGATATTCTGATTAATGAAGTGTATGCAATCCAGCAATTCCGGCGGATACTCCGCGGTCTGCCGTTTCTGCACTACTTCCAGCAGAAAGGTGTAGGCCAGAATGGAAATTTCGTTGACGGACTCCATTTTACGACCTTTCAGAAGGTCGTGGATCCGATGGAGGAGAACGGTGATTTCCGGCGTCAGAAAATCATGAAGCACAAAAAAAGAATCCAGCTTCATGGTCTTCACCAGTACCCTCAATGCAAGTCCGCAGATGCCGATGCCGATCTTTTCACAGCGGCCGGCGGGACCGGTCTCCAGTTTGTGACTGCCGAACGGCATGACGCCGATCTCGCCGGGCCGGAGGACGGCCGCCACCCGTCCGTCGCAGTACACCGTCAGATCACCCTTTGTGACGATCTCCATATCCAGAGAATCGAAATCCCTGTGGCATACCCAGTAATTTCTGGAGTAGGTGCTGAATCCGCAGAAGACGGGCCAGAGAGCCGTGGCACAGAGCGTGGGAGGCAGCCACGAGGCCATATCTTCGACGACAAACGGTCTGGCTTTCATGTTGTAGGAGGTACTACAGCGGACAGACATAATTCAGGCCCCTTCCCCGACTTGATTTTTTATATATTTTCATCCTTGGACCATAATGTACACCGGTTTTGCACCATGTCAAGAGAATCCCAAGTATACGGCGGGTGGGCGGTGCTTTTCCCTCGGATTTTCGTTTTTATATATCTTTGATCGGATTTTATATATTTTCCCATATCCGTGCCTCTTGTTTTTGAGTTTTTTTTCAGTATAATAATCGCTGTCAGCAGTCCAATATGCACCATGCGGAACAACCGGAAACAGGAGGAAATATGAGTAAAAAACGTTTTACCCTGATCGAATTGCTGGTCGTCATTGCCATCATCGCGATTCTCGCGGGGATGCTTCTGCCTTCCTTGGGAAGGGTCAAAGAATCGGCAAAAGCCACGGCGTGCCGGAACAACCTCAAGCAGACCGGATACGTCATACAGATGTACGCCGATACCTTCGACGGCTGGATCGTGAACATGTATTACAACTATCACTGGCTGGTGCCGATGGCGAAGGCGGCATCCAATCAGCCGATCAACTTTCTGAAGCCGGAAACCATGGTGCCGTACGGATGTCCCGCGATGCCTCTGCATGTGATCACATCCATGGCCTATGTATCCCGAAATCTTTATGGTTGCTGGTTCACCACCAAGGGATATTTGACGGAACCGAACAAGTCTCTCGTGCAGACGGGATATTTCAACGAGGGGGATACCGGCTGGAGTTACTGGTGGAAAATCAGCAAATGGAAGAATCCGAGCCAAACGAAATTTTACGGAGACACAGCCCGCGTATCGGCACAATACCAGGCTTCCTTTTTCTGGTTCAAAAGCGGATACGACTCCGCCAATCCCATGATTGATCTGCGTCATTCGAATCAGGCAAATCTGGCCTTCATCGATCTTCACCTGGAAACCGTGAATCAGCAGAAGTTGAAGGAATACGGAGTCCAGGGTGCCTGGATTGGCAAAACGGTTATCGATTTTTGACGGATAAGAGGAGGTTTCGAATTATGAGAAAAATACTGGCAGCCGTTGTTTTGAGCTCGTTTTTTGCGTTCCTTCCATTTGCATCGGCATCCGACGGCCCTGTGGTGCATCTGAGGCTGGATGAAGGTGCGGGAAACACGGGGAAGGATGCCTCCGGAAACGGACTCGACGGCACGCTGGAAAATATCGCATGGGAGGAGCGCGGCGTCACGGGGAAAGCAGTCCGCTTCAACGGCAGGGATTCCGCGATCCGGCTGCCGGTCTCCCCGAAATTGGATTTTGACAAGGCCGTGACGCTTTCCGTCTGGTTCAAGGCGGAGCCGTTTGAGAAGGGAATGAATCTGTTCAGTCTGGAGAACTACCGGCACGGCTGGAGCGCCTACGCGTTCCGGTCATTTCTGGCGTTCAGCTCCCTGCCGATGAAGGCGAGCGCAGTCGCCCGGGCAAAAATTCCTTCGGGGACAAGCCGGATGGATCCGTGGCATCACGCGGTCTATACGATCGGGCCGGATCCCGCAGACGCGCAGAAGCTGCGCATCCGGATCTATCTGGATGGAAAGCTGTTGAATGGATTGAAACCGCCTTATCGGGCCGAATTTCAGGCAGCACCGCCGATCACGGCGAAGTCCGGACTTTCCATCACGCTGGGCAATTTCGCCTCGGCGGAGGCGCAGGCGTTCCGGGGGCTGATGGATGAGGTCAAAATCTTCGACCGCGAACTCACGAAGGAGGAGATCGAAGCGGAATACAAGGCCGGCTCGGAACAGAGACCGGAAACGCTCGCCGCACCGGTCCCGCTGAAAAAAATCGACTTCCCGCCCCTGAAAAACACCCGGATCGCCATCCACGTCCCTCCGGTGGAAAAATGGTCGGTGCCGGTACGGAGTCCGGAGTGGTTCCGGGAACAGGCGGAAAAACTGGGCTGCAGCGTGACACTTCTGGACGACGCCATGCTGGGAAACAAGGAATTTCTGCGGAAAGAGAAATTCGACACGCTGATCCTGCCTTCGGGCGTCATGCCGCTGGAGGCAGAGGATTCCATCTTCGCCTTTCTGACCTCGGGCGGAAATCTGTTGACATACACGGTGCTGCCCGGCGTCTACAACCGTCATGCGAACGGCACATTCGGCACATTCAACGGCAAAATCCTGAAAAACCATCCCCTGGGCTGGTACGCGCCGTTTCTTCTGAGGGAAAATCCGGGTCCGACAGCCGGAAGAAAATGGATTTCGCCGCTGGGGTTGGATCCGGCGGCCGCGGACCTCACGGGCGACCTTCTGCCCGCCGTATGCGGACCCGTCCCGGATCTGCTTTACCGTCCGCTGGATTCCTGGAACAAACATCCGGGCATAGGAGACGGCGTAGGCGGAGACGGGGTCAACTACGCGCAGGGAGCGGACCTGAAGTTCGAGTTGTATGCCGAGGGAAACGGGATGCCCGCCGACTTCACGGTGTACCGCTATTTCAACAGTCTGATCCGGGGCTCGACTCTGGTCAATCTGGGACAGGTCGGCACGCATCTGCTGAAGAAGGAGGACGGAGAAAAGGTTTTTCAGGCTGCGCTGCGTCTGATGGAAAGTCCTCTCCCCGGTCAGCAATCTCCGGAGTATTACGAAACCGTGATCGGACTTCACGAAAAATGGAGCGAACTGGGATTCGTCTATACCGAGGCTGTTTCTTCGCTGCGCGACGCGGCGTTTTATCTTGAAACGCAGGGCGGAGAGTGGAAATCCTTCCGGGATAATCTGAACGAGATGGAAAAAGAATATTTTTCGCTGACCGCGGAACGGAAAGCCCAGCTGGCCCTGCTGGTCTCCGGAAAATACGGGGAATCCGCCTCCGCAGCGGAAAAACTTCTGATGAAAGTGAAGGAAGCCTCGGTCCGTTTTGCCTCGCTGGCCGCCCGGGCGAAAGAAACGCTCCGGTCCGTCGATCCGCCGGAAAAGCCCGGAGTTCGCCACAAGTACAAAACCATTCCCTCCATTGCCTCCTTCACCGTGCCCCTGAATCTTTCGCGCCTGCGCGGCCGACTTTTCCGCACGATCCGCCGGATCGGCTCCAACGTGTACAGCGGTCAGCCCTTCCCCGACTGGTATGCGGAAGACGCCGCCATCCAAAAGGAGATGGAAGGCATATTGAGGGATCACAAGTTCGTATATCAGGCGTCGCCCCGCCGGATAACGGGAGGCGGGAAATTCAATCCGGGCAACGGGACCGTGCAGGACGCGAAGGCCGTACCGTACCCGGAAAAAGCCATTTCCGCCCATCTGAAGGGGATCTTCGAAGTATGGGCGTGGAAAGGGAAGGAACAGTTCCGGATCGGCAGCGCGGATGAAACGGGTCTCGGGCTCAATTTCTGGGGAACGCCCGCCAAAGAAGCTCTTCAGAAACGGCTCCGGGCGTATTATCGGGATGACATCGCCGCCATGAACAGCCATTGCGGGACTGCGTACAAATCGTTCGACGAGGTGGAAGTCCCGGTACGCCGTCCGGAGACGCCCGCCCAGCACGCGGTCTGGGAACATTTCCGGCTTTGCCGGGAAGCGCTGCTGGAAAGTTTCTATTCCCGGTTCCGCGATCTGGTCAAACAACTGAATCCGGAGATCGACGTGTTCCAGCTGCCCTCCACGGGCGGAAGCCTCCTCCCTCTGTACGGCCAGAATTACTACAATCTGACGAAATATCAGGATGTCAGCGGGATCGACGGCACCAGCTGCGCCATCAACCAGGAATGGATCTTCTGCGATCTGACCACGAAACGATATCTGACTTCCGAATGGGGCACGCTCTATCAGGAGGCGCCGCTCCAGAAGGTGCACGGCCAGCTGTGGCAGGAGATGGGTGCAGGCGCGCTGGGTGCGGAACAGTTCCTCTGGAGTTACGGAAACGACAGCTGCAACTATGCGGACGCGCTGGATATCCCCACCATCTACGGAGCCGTGCTTCACGCATCGCTCAAGGAAATGCGGAAGCTGGATCACCTTCTTCTGGACGGAAACCGTGCGGAACCGGAAATTGGGATCCTCTTCTCCCAGACCAGCCGGACGCATGATCAGGGCTGGGGCTGGGCCGGAGAAAGCACCTGGTCGCCCCACATGCATACGGTCAGTGTATACTACAAACACTTCCTTTCCTTCGGGCGTTCCGCACGGGTTTTCGCCGAGGAGACGCTTCTGGAGGGCATCATGCCGCACGTCAAGGTCCTGATCGTGCCGCAGGCCGAATTCCTTTCTCCGGAGGTCCAGAAAAAACTGCTGGAATATGCCGGAAACGGAGGACGCCTGATCCTCGAGGGCCGCGCGGGCCGTTTTGACGATTTCGGACATGATTCCTATGTGCTCTTCCGGGAAACAGGAATCGTTCCCGCGTTTCCCGATTCCTCCGAAGCAATTCTGGAAAACGCCCGCATCGCGTTGGGAAAAGACAACGCCTATGCGCCGGAGGGAACCGGACAGGTTCTGGCATCTTACACCGGCGGAAAGCCTGCCATCCTGATCCATCCGCATGGCAAAGGCTCCGTGACCTTCCTCGGATTCAGCGCGGGGCGCAGCAGTTCCGATGCCTTCGCCCCCGTGCTGGAACGGATCCTGCGCGCCCTCGGGATCGGGACGAGGTTCAAAGTCTCCGATCCCGACGTGGTCTTGCGCGAATGGACGCATCCGGACGGCACGTTCCTGCTTCTGACTACCTTGAAGGGAAAACCGGGCCGGGATTGGGGACTGGAGGAAACCGAGGTACGGATCCGCGGCAAGGTGAAGGTGGAAGACTATCTCTTCGGGAAAGAGGTGAAGACGAAACAGGAAGAGGGATATACCGTCTTCCGCACCCTTACGGCCAATGGTTGCCGCGTCTTCCGGCTGCACGGTGAAATCGCGTCCCCGGAAACACCTATTGAGGATCAACCGGCATTCCTGCTGAAGGACACCTCGGGGACCTGGGACGAAACAAAGGAAATTTTGCTTCCGTGGAAGGGCCGTCTCTATGCCGATACGCCGCTGAAAGTCGGCCTCTGCACCTTCTCGACGACCATTCTCGGGTCCGGGAACGATTCACATGCGGGGACAGCCTATTTATCTGTGAGCACTGGAAACGAAGTGCAGAAAAAGCGTATCGAGGACGGGCAGACCGTCTTTTTCCGGACCCGCGCCGGAAATTATGAGATCAAATGCGAAAGCATCTTCTTCATGTACCCGTTCCATGCCGTGCTGGAGATCCGCGAGATCAACGCCGTTCCGATCTCGGAAAAAGCATCGGCGAAAACGGAAAAAGATCGGGTGATCCTCTCCAACGACCTCCTTTCCCTCACGTTCGATCCCGCCCGGGGCGGCTCTCTGGTCTCGTTCCTGCCCGCCGCGGAAAAGGAGAATCTGATCGGCGGAAGCGGAGCCGCCTGGGCTCTCTCCGGAAAAATGCCAGGCCCCTTCGTCTCCGCCGCGATCCCGTTTTCTCTTTCCGAAAAAGACGGTTCGGCGACGGCGGATTTCGTCATGTCGGTTCCGGTTCAGGGAAAAATTCTGCACCAGAAAATCACGCTTTCCCCGGATGCGGCCCTCTGCAAAATGGATCTTGCCTGCATCAATGCGGGGACCGCACCCGCAAAATACGATCTGAAGTACCATCCGGAACTCCGCATTGGAGGAGGCGCCGACAGTGCAGATGCCTTTTTTATCGGCCTGAAAGACGGTTCCGTGCGGAACATTCCGTTCCGCGGACAGAACCGAAGCATCACCACGCCGGAGTGCGGCGACTGGGCCGCCATTGTGGATACCCGGGCGAAACGTGCATGGATCAGCACGGTAAAGCCGGGACAGACGGAAACATTCTACATCTGGGAGGCATCCGACTTCTACACGCTGGAAATCTTCACTCCGAAGAAAACGGTCGAACCGGGCGATGCCCTCCACTTGGATCTGAACTTTCTATATCTGCACGGTCTCACCGGCGTCAGCGCGGTCAGCGGTCTGAACGCAGCACATCTGGTTCTACCGGACGCCGCGGACCAGATGGTCCCCCTCCGGCTGACCGTCGAAGCGGCGACCGCTATCCGTTCACTGGATAAGATTTCGCTGGAAGCCTCGCTTTTCCGCGGAGAAGATAAAATAGCGGACTTCAAAAAGTCGGAAGAGTCGTTCGCGTTCGATCTGCCCGTTGTTTTCTCTCCTGAATCCAAAGAAAATCTGGCCGGTCTGCCCGATGGAGACTACACGGTCCGCGTTCATCTGCGTTCCCGGAACGGCGATCTTTCCTTCCGCGGACATGTGCGGTTCGCCGGACATCAGCTCAGACGGCTGTCCGATGAATGCAGCAGTCTGGAACAGGCCCTCGCCGCACGGGGGAAAAAGATTTCCGGAGAGAAACGGTTTGCCTGCCGGCTGAAGCTTGGCAGCATGAGACGCGCCATCACGGAAAAAGATCCCGACACCGCGCGGAAACTAGCGGACGAATTTCGTGCCGAGCTGGGGGACTGACGAAGCTGTTTTACTTCGCAGGCGGCTCGAGTTCTTCGTCCTCGAAGAACGGATGGCCCAGAAACGCGCCGGTCATGGTGGCCCGGACAAGAAGCCGTTCCTTGGAATCGAATACATCCACCGAGAAAACGCCGGTCCGTTTGCCCCGATGCAGAGTCGTGGCCACGGCGTGGAATTTCCGGTCGGTGCCCGGCTTCAGATAGCATACCGAGCTGTTCATTCCCACCGCCTTTTCCCCGAAGGAGTTGACGGCGCCGGCGAAGGCGAGATCGGCCAGGGTGTAGAGAGCGCCGCCCTGGACGATGCCCAGTCCGTTCAGATGCCGGTCGTCGGCCTCGAAGACGGCCTCGGCGTACCCCTCGCGGATCTTCGTGATCCGGATATTGTTCTTTTTGGCGAAATGATCGTATTCGTTGAGAAAATCCGCCGCCCGGCTGTAAAATTCATCCTTCGTCATCGTCGTTATTGCTCCTTACGTTGTTCAGGATCGTGTCAGAAAAATCAAAATCACGGAAACCGTATTGAACAGGAAATGGATCAGAATGGGAACCGTCAGCTTCCCCGTTTTCCCGTAGGCCGCCTGCAGAATCAGACTCATGAAAAACAACGAGGGCGCCTGCAGCAGGTTTCCGTGAAGAGCGGAAAACAGAACGGCCGTCAGCACGGCCGCCGTCCCCCCGCCCGCCCAGTATGCGGCCCGGGAAAAGAATATGTGCCGGAACGCGAGCTCCTCGGTCACAGGCGCGATCAGGACGGCGGAGAGGACGATCAGCGTCTTTCCCGTCACATCCGAGTCCGCGAGGACCCGGACGGCATCCTGCTCGGGCAGAGAGAGTCCGAAGCGGTCCGACAAAGTTTTGACCGTGCTGCTCACAAGGAGCAGGAACACGTACAGAAAAAGCCAGTAGAGAAAGGCCGTCTTCCAGGGAAAAGGACCGGGCCGGATCCCGAATTTCCGCGGCACGGGGATCTCCGGACTGACCCGGAAAATGACAATCGCCGAAGTCAGCAGGACCGCCAGAGGCGGAAGCAGGATCCGTACGGGGAAAAGGGCCGTCGACACCGGCATGAACAGGGGCAGGATCAGATAGAAGAAGGGTATGACGAAGCAAACGGCGAAGAAGGCGGTATCCAGATAACGCCCTTCGGGAGCGGGCGGCATAAATGCGCGTTTCTCCGGATCCATGACGCCCGTCTCCATTTTTTGCCCCGGTGTGTCAGGAGACGATCGTTCCGGCGGAGAAGTCGCCGTGCAGGATCTTCACCAGCGCGTCCGGCTCGGTAAAACGGCAGACGATGATGTGCAGGCCGTTGTCCATGCAGAGGGAGAACGCCGCGGAGTCCATGATCTTCAGCCGGTCGCCCAGCGCCTTGGCAAAGGTGATCCGGTCATATTTCACAGCGGAGGGATCCTTCATCGGGTCGGCGGTGTAGATCCCGTCCACTTTCGTGGCCTTGACGACGGCATCGCAGTTTGTCTCCAGCGCCCGGAGCGCGGCGGTGGTATCCGTGGTGAAGAACGGAGCGCCCGTTCCGCCGGCAAAAATGACGATCTCCCCGCGGGTGAGCTGGGCCAGAGCCTCATCCCTCTCGAACCGTGCGGCGAAAGGCCGGAGATCCGAGGAGGCATGGACACGGGAGGTCACGCCTTGCCGGGCCAGCGCATCCTTCAGGCGGAGGGCGTTCATCACCGTGGCCAGCATGCCCATGTGGTCCGCCGTGACGCGGTCCATTTCGGAGGCGGCCGCGCCGCGCCAGAGATTTCCACCGCCCACAACCAGCGCGATCTGCACGCCGGTTTCGAGGACGGCCCGGATCCGTGCGGCGGTATCCGCCACTGCCTCGGGATCGTATCCGTGCCCCTGTTTGCCCTGAAGGGATTCGCCGCTGATCTTCAAAAGGATCCGTTTGTAAAGAAGCTCTGACATGGTTGCTGTCTCCTGGAATCTGACCGTTTCACTTTTCCCCTTACATTACTTCCGGTTTCCTTTTTTGCAAGGCGGATTTCGCGAAAAAAATGCCGGATCGGCGGCTGTCATGCCGTTTTCCGGAAGAAAAAAGGACTATTTTCCGCGAAACGGCTTTCATTCCGCGGAAACTGTGCTACATTTATGGGATCGCATTTTTGGATCACACGAACACGGGAACGTTTTTTCATGAAAATTCTCAACTGGTATGTCACAAAAAGTTTCTTTTCGACGTTCCTGATGGCGATCAGTATCCTCACCTTCGGAATGACCGGCGCCCAGCTCATGAAGGCGTTCGACTATCTCTCCCAGGGGATCCCCGTCTCCCTGGTCGGCGAATTTCTGCTCTATACGCTGCCCATGGCGCTGGCGTTCACCATTCCATGGGCCTCGCTGGTCTCCATCATGCTCGTCTTCGGCAGGATGTCGGCGGATAACGAGATCACGGCCATGCGGGCCTGCGGCGTGTCCATTCTCCAGATCATCGCGCCCATAATCCTCTCCACATTCTGCCTTACCTGTCTGTGTCTCTATCTGCAGCTGGAAGTGGGCCCGTGGGCCCTGGGCCGGGCGCGGAGTCTGCTGAAGACCGTGGTAGTGAATCATCCGACGGCGCTGTTTACGCCGGGCATCCCCGTGGAAGTGGAAAACCTGAGCGTCTATATTGATGCGAAAGACAACAATAACAACATTTTCGACATCCAGCTGTACGTTCTGGACGATGACAACTCCATCCGGCAGGACATAACCGCCTCCCGGGGGAAAATCGAGACCGATCCGGCCAGCCAGATCATGAAGATCATTCTCTATGATGCCGTGGGATCCAGCCGGGAAGGAGGAGGAACCGATCCCCGTTTCGTGCATCTTTTCGGGCGGGAAGTTGTATTCTACATCGAGTACGGAAAGAAGTTCAACAGCAGCGAAATTTCCCGCCGCGACAAGTACCTGACGTTCCGCGAACTGTTTGCCCGCTCCATGATCGAGAAGCGCCAGGGCGTGGACACCACGCGTCTGGAGGTGGAACTCAATCAGCGCGTGGCGCTGGCGCTGGCGCCCATTGCGTTCATGATGCTGGGGATGCCGCTGGCCATCCGGACCTCGCGGAGGGAAACCTCCATCGGACTCTTCCTGAGCGTGCTGCTTTCCGCAGCCTACTTCGGCGGCGTACTGATTTCGGACGCGCTTCGGAACCACACCGAATTCTTTCCCCAGCACGTCGTCTGGGTCCCGCCCATCCTTTTCCAGGGATTCGGCATCTACTATCTTCTCCGGATCGCCAGAAAATAGCGCCGGATCTTCAGTCGAGCGGCATGTTTACGGGTTCCGCATCGGGATGCCGGTTCCGGAACCAGGTCATTTGACGCCGTGCGTACTGACAGGTGGCCACGGCGATCTTATCCCGGAGTTCTGTGCGGGTCATGCGGCCGGACAGGTATTCGCCGATCCGGGCGTATCCCAAAGCCTGCCAGGCGGTCGGGGATTCGAGAAGTCCCGCGGCGATCATGCGTTCCGCCTCTTCGATCCAGCCGGAGGAGAGCATCTCTTCCGTTCTCCGGAAAATGCGTTCCCGCAGGGCGGCACGGTCCCAGACCAGAAGGAACTGCCGGAATCCCGCGCGGGGGGCGCCCGTTCCGCTCTGCAGCTCCGTCATCTGGTGTCCGGAAAGAAGCAGGACCTCGTACGCCCGGATCAGTTTTCGTCTGTGATCTCCGAATTTTTCCCGGTCGGCGGGAGCCCGGTCCGCCATAATCGCCTGCAGTTCCGGAAAGTGCTCCGCATTGTCGTACCGTTCATTCAGCTCCTCGCGGAGCCGGGGATCCGCCGGCAGACGGTCCAGACCGTAGAGGAACGCATGAAGATACAGTCCGCTGCCGCCTTCCATAACGGGACGGCCGCCCCGGGCGAGAATATCGCGGACCGCCTGCTCCGCCCGTTCGCAGTACTGAAAAATATCCGATTTTTCCCCGATGTCGAGGATATCGATCAGGTGATGAGGAATCTCCCGCCGTTCTTCAGGCGAGGCTTTCGCGGTTCCGATGTCAAGTCCGCGATACTGCTGCATGGAATCGGCGGAAAGGATTTCGCCGCCCGAGGCCCGGGCGATCTCCATGGACAGAGAGCTCTTCCCGGATGCGGTAGGTCCCATTATGACGGGGAAGAAATCCCCGAGGAACCGTTCAATCCGCCTGTCCTGCGGCATTCTGGCTGTCGTCTTTCTTTTTCTTTTCAGGACGGATCAGCATGGAAAGCACGAAGATGAAAACACCTGCGCAAATGGCGGAATCCGCGATATTGAAGGAGGGCCATTCGATTTTGTTCTGCCAGTGAAACCGGAGAAAATCCACCACGGCGCCGCGGAAAATGCGGTCCACGGAATTGCCGACGATTCCGGAAATGACCAGAAGCAGAGCATAATAGCGCTCCGTCCAGCCTTCACAGATCTGTTTCAGGAAGAAGGTGATGAGGACGAACACCACGACCGATACCGTAAGGAGGAGCGCACCTTTCCCGGAAAACATGCCCCAGGCCGCCCCTTTGTTCGTGATGTAGGTGATGTCGAAGATCCCGGGGATCACAGAGATCCGCGTCCCCGGATTTTTGAGCACTTCCACAATCGCCACTTTCGAAAGCAGATCGAAAAACACCACAAAGCCGGCCAGGCTGATGGCGCTTTTCATCACTTTCCGTTCCTGATCCGAGCCCGATTCCACGTGATAGAACGGTTTGAGGAGCAGACTTTTCAGTTTCATATTCTTCTCTCGCTATACGAACGCAAACGAACGCCCGAACTCCCTACCGTCAGCGATGGCGCCGCTGCGGATCTTCCATTTTCTCGTGACGGTCCTTGCAGCGGATACAGTACCAGGCATACGGCTTGGCTTCCAGACGCTCCGGATTGATGGCGCATTCGCAGTCCACACAGATCCCGTACTCGCTGTCTTCGATCTTCTGCAGCGCCTCATCGATCATTTCCAGGACATCGCCTTCGTCCGTCATCAGGCTCAGATCCAGATCATGACGGAAGTTGTCGCTTCCCAGGTCAGCCATGTGCGTCGCCATGCCGGCACGCTCACCCGCCGAATCCCGCTTGCCGGAAAGCGCATCCTCCTGATGAGAACGGAGTCTGCTGGCGAACTCATTCCGGGCCTTGATCAGAAGATCCTTGTAATGCTTCTTCTGGGCCTTGGTCAGTTTCAGCTTTTTGTGCTGCTGGACCTTCTCGACCGGAGCGGCCTTCTTCGCAGGAACAGCGGCTTTCTTCACAGGAACAACAGCTTTCTTCACCGCAACGGCCTTCTTCGCAGGGGCGGCGGCTTTCTTCACCGCAACGGCCTTCTTCGCGGGGGCGGCGGCTTTCTTCACCGCAACGACCTTCTTCGCGGGAGCGGCGGCTTTCTTCACCGCAACAGCCTTCTTCGCGGGAGCGGCGGCTTTCTTCACCGTCTTGACCGCAGGTTTCTTCGCCGACGATGCTTTTGCGGATGCGACCCCCGCCTTTTTGGCTG
>JAFZZR010000182.1 GCA_017615635.1 Lentisphaeria bacterium | reverse complement strand
GAACCGCAATGCGCTCGGGCTCTCCCTGGAACGACGGGATCGGCGAACCGTCCGTCACGTAGGTGTGCAGGAAGTGTCCGAGGCCCGGCAATGCCGGATACTCGAAATGGAAGCGCGCGCAGGCCAATCCTTTATCGTCCGCGCTCTTCAAAATGCTCATTTCATACCGAAGCCGTGCGGGATCCAGCGTAAACAGTCCGCTGATCCTGGGCGTGAAATTCGGAGCGTCCGGCTCAAAGTTGCGGGATTCCAGCGACTCGGAAAAGGTTTTCCCCGCCCGGAGTCCCTCAAAAACGGTATCGGTCTGATCGCCGTTCGTGACGATCAGCCGATTCCCGAGGCTTCGCAGCGCGGCGTAGATGATCAGGCTCGGATCCTCCACTTTGGAGGCGTCGAACGGCTCCGTAAAGACTGCGCCGTCCCGCACGGCAAAGACGCGGTTTCGTGAATTCGCGCTGCGTCCCATGATAAAGTAGGCGGCGACGGCGCGCGTGCCGTCTTCGGTGCGTCCCAGAACGATGCCCCTGCCCGGGTACGTGTTGTTGCGGACCAGTTCGGATATTTCGGAAATCTGATAAACGTTCATGGCAACTCCTTAAAATGCTTTATGACGGATCTTTGGCTTTCAGTAGATCGGCGGCGACCGTTTCGACCGCCTGCGGCAGCAGGATCCATTCGGCCTGTTCCATCACGCGCCGCTGAAGAACTTCCGGCGTATCTCCGGGAAGCACCTCCACGGCCTTCTGCAGGAGGATCTCGCCTCCGTCCGGTATTTCATTGACGAAATGGACTGTTGCGCCGGTGACTTTGACGCCGCGCGCAAGCGCCGCCTCATGGACGTGAAGCCCGTAATACTCCTTCCCGCAGAAGGACGGAATCAGCGCAGGGTGGATGTTGAGAATGCGGTGATCCCAGCGGCGTGTGAATTCCGGGGACAGAATGGTCAGAAATCCCGCCAGAACGATCAGTTCGATTCCGTGGGCTTCCAGAACCCGCTGCAGTTCCTGTTCAAACGCTTCCCTGCCTCCCAGCGCCTTTGCCGAGATCACAACGGCGGGAATGTTCGCGTTCTTTGCGCGTTCCAGAGCGTACGCCTTCGATTTGCTGGAGATCACAAGCGAGATCTCCGCATGGCGGATGACGTCGCCGCGGGCGTTCAGGATCGCCTGCAGGTTCGTGCCGCCGCCGGAGACCAGCACCGCGGTACGAACCTTGTCACTCCCGTTCAGCATAGCTCGATCCTCTGTTCCCCGCGGACGATCTTGCCCAGGATATAGGCGTCCTCGCCCTGCTCCCGCAGAATTGTGAGCGCCGCGTCGGCGTCCTTTGCCGCCACGGTCAGGCACATCCCGACGCCCATATTGAAGGTGTTGAACATATCGCGGCGGGAGATGCCGCCGGTCTTTTCGATCAGTTCAAAGACGGGCAGAATCCGTACGTCCTTCTCGCGGATTTCGGCGCACAGTCCTTCGGGGATCATGCGGGGAATGTTCTCGTAAAAGCCGCCGCCCGTGATATGCGCCACGCCCTTGACGCGGATCTGTTCCATTACCGCCAGCACGGGCTTAACATAGATCCGGGTCGGCGTGAGCAGAATCTCGCCGAGGCTCTTTCCGCCCAGTGCTTCCACGGGTGCATTGAGATCGGCATGCTCCACATCGAAGACCTTGCGGACCAGAGAAAAGCCGTTGGAATGCACGCCGGAGGACGGCAGCGCAATGATCACGTCCCCCGGTTCCGTTTCGGCATTGTTCAGGATGCGATCCCTGTCCACGATGCCTGTGGCGTAGCCTGCAAGGTCATATTCATCGACGGGATAGAACCCCGGCATTTCGGCGGTCTCTCCGCCGATCAGGGCGCAGCCCGCCTGCACGCAGCCGTCACAGACGCCCTTGACGATCTGCTCGATTCGCTCCGGAACATTTTTGCCGCATGCGATGTAGTCCAGGAAGAAGAGCGGTTTCGCGCCGCAGCAGATGATATCGTTGACGCACATGGCGACGCAGTCGACGCCCACGGTGTCGTGCCGGTCCATCAGAAACGCCAGTTTCAGCTTGGTACCGACGCCGTCGGTGCCGGAAACCAGAACCGGACGGCGGATGCCGGTCATATCCGGTTCAAACAGACCGCCGAACCCGCCCACGTCCGAGCAGACGCCCGGCGTCACGGTTTTCGCGATATGGCTCTTCATCAATTCCACGGCGCGATATCCGGCGGTGATGTCCACGCCGGCGGCCGCGTACGCTTCGGATTTGGAAAACTCGTTCATGTTTTATTCCTTTCCGTTCCAGCAATAGGTACAAAGTTCACATGCCGGCAGGCCGATCGCCTCGATCACGTTTTCCAGCGACTGGAACTCCAGCGAGGAGAAGTGGAACCGTTCACAGATATTGGTACGAAGTTTTTTACCCCGTTCCGTACTGCCGTCGGCGTATTCCGCGAGGTGTTCGAAGCCGTCCTCCCCCTCCAGTTCCAGGATCACCCTGCGGGCAAGCAGTTCCAGATCGGAGGTGGCGCGGGAAAAGTTCAGAAACTTGCAGCCGAACATGATAGGCGGACAGGCGGAACGCATATGAACGGACTTGGCGCCGTTCTCATAGAGGAATTCCACGGTTTCCCGGAGCTGCGTGCCCCGGACAATGGAATCGTCTACAAAGAGCAGATTCTTGTCCTCGATCAGATCCTTCACCGGGATCTGCTTCATCTTGGCAATGGTGTTGCGGTCCACCTGTACAGGCGGCATAAAGCTTCTCGCCCAGGTCGGCGTATACTTGATGAAGGCGCGGGCAAAGTGTTTTCCGCTCTCGTTCGCATAGCCGATGGCATGTGGCGTGCCGGAGTCCGGAACGCCGCCCACGTAATCGATCTCCTCCATGTCCGCTCTGTTCCGGTCCGCACGGGCCAGAATGGCGCCGTTGTGGTACCGCATAGACTCCACGTTGACTCCCTCATATGT
>JAFZZR010000181.1 GCA_017615635.1 Lentisphaeria bacterium | reverse complement strand
GTGACGGCGCGCATCTCGTCCCCTTCCAGCTGCGGGATCTCGAACTTCCAGTTCTTGTCGGTCAGATAGTACCCGCGCATGCCGTTGTCGAAAGCGATGGGTGCGCCGTAAATGTCGCGCAGATACTGCACGTCCCGCTGGATGGTTTTCTGCGAGATCGAATAGGTGTTGGTCAGGTCCAGATTTTTCAGAGCCCGCTCCAGTTTCCGGTGATTGGGATAGCTGTTCTTCCGAAGCATCGCCACCAGTTTCATCAGCCTCGTCATTTTGGGAATATCGCCAGCCATAGACACCTCCATTGATAATCGTAATGTAATATAACATGCCGGACAGAAATTGTCCACCCATATCGGATATATTATCCCATAAAAACCATAAAACGGAGGTGAATAAAATGAAAACATGACATGATTTTGCGGTCTGAGTGTGTTTCAAACACACGGTGATATGGTTTGTAAAAAGCCAACATAACCTCACTCGCAAAGCGAGCGCTTCATAGTGGAACAAAGTGAAACGGCTTCATATTGTGGAGCGAATGCGGAACAATGCTTCATCGTCAGGCGGGGAAATGAA
Organism: Lentisphaeria bacterium; assembly: GCA_017615635.1. Lineage (GTDB taxonomy): Bacteria > Verrucomicrobiota > Lentisphaeria > Victivallales > UBA1829 > RGIG8244. The sequence continues at coordinate 47,009 of JAFZZR010000181.1, read as the reverse complement.
GCACGGCTTGCGCCGTATGAAGCAATCCTGCGGATCATGAAGTGAAGCCTGACGGCTTCATGTTTTTTGCCAAGGCAAAAGAAATGGCGGAGTGTATGGTTATCGCCCCCCTCTCTGCTGCCTACCTTGATGAAACGTTCTTCCACCAATCCTCAAGAATTGGTTTTCCTATTTTCAATGCGTCCTCCCGAAAAAAGAGCAGAAACAGGATCGCGATATTCGCGATTACGCAAAGCCAGAACACGATCATGTAACTGGTCTTGCTTCTTTTATGCCGGAATGCGTGCTGTGCGTATAACGCACCCGGCCAGCCGCAAAGAAACTCCCAGATGTGGAGGTATTTTTCAGGGATGCGCCAATATTTATATTGGGCAAGATATTTGTCTTCCCAATAAAACAGGACCGTAAGAAGACTGTTTATGAAAAAGGCGGCAATCAGGCCCGGCACAGGATTGCCAGCCCGGACCGCGAGTATGAGAGGCAATACCAGAGCAAGCAGCCAGAAACGGGCAAATTCCTTAATGAACGAATGATGAAACGGGATGTCCCGCCGCTCGTCATATACCGTCTGAAACGCCTCAGCGGCGCGGGGACGCCCCTTGTTATCGGTCGTCAATTTGTAGAAAAAAACTTCTCCTGCAACGGGCCGTCTTGCTGTTGGCAGAAGCGATGTGATATGCAGGAATACCTTCGGTCCTCCATTGTTCGGGGTGATGAATCCGTATCCTTTTTCATCGTTCCATTCCGTGAGAACGCCGCACAAACGGCTGGACGCTTCCTCCGTGATGTCAAACCGTTCCGATTGTTGTGATTGCCGTCTGTTCATTGTGCAGCCTTCCGTATTACCCTATACGATACGACATAAAAGATTAAGACAAAAAAACGAACAATCCAATGCTTGACCTGAAAAAGGCCAAAAAAATGGCGGAGAGAGTGGGATTTGAACCCACGATAGAGTTGCCCCTATACAGCATTTCCAATGCTGCGCCTTCGACCACTCGGCCATCTCTCCGCAGAAGCAGATTCAGTAATATAATTCATTCCCGCAAAAAAGCAAGGCGAGAAACGGGAAAAACTGAAAAAAAATCCGCCGATGAGATACCAATGATGCCTCTATGCGGAGTTCGGACGTCCGGACTGCCGCCCTGCCCTCGCAAAGAAATGACGGGGATCGCCGGATTCGCGGAGCGCGATCTCGCAGCCGGTGGATCTCACGGCGGCGGTGAGGCGGGCAAGAACGGTTTCCGGGGTATCGTCCAGGTCGGATTTCCCCGTGTAGAGACTGTATTCTTTTTTTCGGGATCCGTCGCCCATATTGGGCATAATGACGTTGGCGCCGGCCATCAGGCCGAGCTCGCGTCCATCCGGGCGGAGGGTCTGAAGAGCCGTTGTGGAGGCGATATTCACATCCGGCATAAGGAGCCGGGCGCAGGCGATCATTTTCAGTCCGAGGAAAAGAAGATCGGATCGTTTCTCCTCGAAATCGGGGAACCGTGAGGCCAGCGGCGTATCGGGATTCGGCAGATAGGGTCCCATGCCGATCATGTCCGTATCGAACTTCTTCATGAAAAGAAGGTCGTCCGCCAGATGTCCGACCGTCTGGCCGGGCAGACCGCACATGACGCCGGTGCCCGTCTGATATCCGCATTTCTGAAGGAGACGGAGGCATTCCCTCCGGGCGGTCCAGGAGTGGTCCGCGGGATGCAGCTGTGCGTAAAGCAGCGGATCCGCCTCCTCGATCCGCAGGAGGTATCTTCTTGCGCCGGCCTCGCGCCACAGGCGGTATGTTTCTTCTGTCTGTTCGCCCAGTGACAGGGTGATCCCCAGTTCACCGCCGGTCTCCGCGACGATACGGTGCAGGACCCGTTCGATCATGGCGACGAAGGCGGGATCGGATCGTTCGCCCGACTGGAGAACGGCGGACCCGAGTCCCATTTTCCAGGCCTTGACCGCGCCGGAAACGATTTCCTCCTCGGACATGGTATAGCGTCTGACTTTGTGATTGTCCCGACGAATCCCGCAGTAACAGCAATTCTTGACGCAGACGTTGCTCAGTTCCACCAGACCGCGGAGATAGACTTTGTTCCCCAGCAGCTCATTTCTCCGCTTCCGGGCGGCGGCGAACAGACGGTTTGCGTCATCCCCGGCAGGAAGCGAAAGGAGAGCGATCAGATCCGCCCGGTCAAGAACGAGACATGCTTCCGCTTTTTCCAGCGGAGACATCATGCCCGTTCCACCCGGAGATTGTCGATAAGCCTCGTGGATCCGAAGCGGACGGCCACGGCGAAAAGAGCGGGGCGGACCGATCCGTCGGTCAGAGGCATCATGGAATCGGGATCGAGCACTTCCACGTAATCGACGACTCCTCCGGCCTCCTCCAGCGCTTTGCGAATAATCCCGGTCTCGGCCAAAGCATCCTTCCGAATCCCGGATTCCAGCGCTTTTTTGGCGGCGAAGAGGGAGCGGGAGATAGAGAGAGCGCGATCGTGCTCGTCTTTGCTCAAATATTTGTTCCGGGAGCTGAGGGCCAGGCCGTCTTCCTCGCGGACAATGGGCGCCACGATGATCCGCACGGGGAAATTGAGGTCGCGGACCATGCGCTTGATGACCGCCGCCTGCTGTGCATCCTTCTGACCGAAAACGGCCAGATCGGGCAGCGCGGCGTTGAAGAGTTTCGTCACCACCGTGGCCACGCCCCGGAAATGAATCGGCCGGGTCCGTCCGCAGAGTCCTTTGGAAATCTCGGTCTCCTCCACCCAGCAGGTGACGGGCGCGGCATACATATCGGAAACGGCGGGGGCGAAGATCACATCGGCGCCCCGCTCCTCGCACAGACGGCGGTCATGCTCGAAGTCACGGGGATACTGATCGAAGTCTTCCGTCGGCCCGAACTGAGTCGGGTTCACGAAGACGGAAACGACAACGGAGTCCGCGCCGCCTGCGCGGGCCGCATCGATGAGGGAGAGATGTCCGGCGTGGAGGAATCCCATAGTGGGGACCAGTCCGACGGTCTTTCCCTGTTTTTTCTGGTCCATGGACCATTTCTGAAGTTCCGAAATGGAATGAATGATGCGAATCATGTTCCGACGCTCCTTTCCGCGATTGATTCTGCGAACATGTCAGAGCCGCACGGGTATTCCGCGCGACTGGAGAAATTGTTTTGCCTGCGGGATCGTGTAGGTCCCGAAATGGAAGATGCTGGCGGCAAGCACGGCGTCGGCTTTTCCTTCGGCGAGGACCTGCGAGAGATGTTCGAGCGTACCTGCGCCGCCGGAAGCGATGACCGGCACGCCCACGGATTCGGATACGGCGCGCGTAAGAGCGCAGTCATAGCCGTTTTTTGTGCCGTCCGCATCCATGCTGGTAAGGAGGATCTCACCGGCGCCCAGAGAAACGGCTTTCTTCGCCCACTCCACGGCATCGATCCCGGTCCCATCCCGACCGCCCCGCACGAAAACTTCCCATTTATCCGTCTTTCCGGGGACTCTCCGGGCATCCAGTGCGAGCACTATGCATTGGGATCCGAAGCGCTTGGCGCCTTCCCGGATCAGTTCGGGATGCGCCACGGCCGCCGAGTTGACCGACACTTTATCGGCGCCGGAATTCAGCATGAGACGGATGTCATCCACGCTCCGGATCCCGCCGCCCACCGTCAGGGGAATGAAAACCTGTTCGGCGGTACGGCGGACCACATCGGAGACGGTCGCCCGTCCATCCGAGGTGGCGGTGATGTCCAGGAAGACCAGTTCGTCGGCGCCCTGGGCATTGTATCGGATCGCCGCCTCCACCGGATCTCCGGCGTCCGTCAGATTGACGAAGTTGACCCCTTTCACCACGCGTCCGCCGGTGACGTCGAGGCAGGGGATAATACGTTTTGCAAGCATGTGTCAGCTCTTTTCGAAAAATGCGGGGACTCAGTCCTTCTTCTGGAAGAGGTACCAAACCCGGATCGTGGAACCGGCAAAGAAGAGGATGATCACGCAGATCTGAAGCCGGATATTGATGGTCCACAAATCAGGATATTCGAGGAAGCGTCCGCCTGCCGCCTGAATGGCGGAAATATACGGATTGCAGGCCAGGATCAGTCGTGCGAATCCAGGCTCCAGCTTGTCGGCCAGAGGACTGGGCAGCAGCGTCACAATACAGCAGAAACCGGTGAACCCGTAGCTCATGGCGGTGGCGATGGACGTATTCTTCGCAATGGTGCTGGCAAAGAGCCCCGCGCTGAGGCAGGTAATGGTGGTCAGCAGGAGGATCATGATCCAGGCGAAGAGGCAGGTGTATACCGATACAGCCTTCGCCCGCCACTCCGCATCAGGCAGATTTTTGGCCAGACCGGACCAGAATTTGCCCGAGAAGATGGAAAGATCGCCGGAGACATCCTGCACCTGCAGATAGGTCATGGTGAGGAAAACGAGGATCCCGGAGCAGACAAAGATCATGGCATAGAAGAACGTTGCCTTCAGCTTTCCAGAAATCACCGTCATGGGCGAGATCGTCGTCATGCGGAGCGCCTGAAAGGTTCCGCAGCTGATCTCTTCCGTGATCAGACTGCTGCTGACGCCCGGCGCCAGCAGGGTCACCACGCCCAGTTGGAAAACGATGGCCGAGATCCGAACAACATCGGCATCCAGGAATTCCGAAAACTGAACGGAGACAAGCAGAAGAAGCAGCACGCTGATGATCAGGATGACCGAGATCGACCGGAGCACGAACTGCGGATTGGAAAACAGTTTGCTACGCATCTCCGCCACAAAGACAGGGTTGCGCCAGGCGCCGATGGGTTTCTTCCGCCGAAGCGGGTCCAGCAGATAGAAGGGGAAGGTCAGCTTCCGCTTGATGAAGATCTTCTGTTCCGTATAGACCTGTCCCTTCATCACCCGGCTGGACTGCGGCGGCCGACGGATGTTTTTGTAGAACACCGAAAAGGAAAAGATCGTCGTAAGGACGGAGAAGAACAGATACAGATGATACGGGGAAACCGTCACGCCGATCGAGGATTCCGGCGAGAGGACCACGGTCAGGGCCGCCTTGTAGTTGTCCGGATACAGCAGGAACGCCAGGGCATCGAAGGGACTGATGGAACGGATTCCCTGCCACACCGGATCCAGGGAGGGAAGCAGATTGGAAAGCAGAGCTGCCGGAAGCCAGGTCGCCCCGGAAAGCAGCAGAAGGAATCCGTACGTGAGCACGACGGCGGCGCTGGTCCTCTTGCAGACGGAACTGCAGGCCAGCCCCACCAGTCCGTAGGAAATGGCGGCGGCCAGCAGGATGGAGCAGATCCGGATGAGGGCGGTGAGATCCAGTCCGCCGGTCAGGGCGCACAGGGCCGCGATGGGCAGAGAGAGAACGGACAGGATCAGCAGCATCAGGATGGCGGAAAAGAGCTTTCCGGTCATGATGGAGAAGGGGCGCATCAGCGTACAGAAAAGGGCCTGATACGTTTCGTTTTCCCGCTCCATGGTGATGGCGCCCGCGGTGAAGGCGGGGACCATCATCATCAGAAGGATCAGGTCCGCGGTGAAGAACATGGAAAAAATTTCCCGGGAATTGTCCGTGACCACGGAATGGATCCCGCCCGCAGGCCAGAGAATGATCAGCAGCAGGGAAAGCGAGACCAGATAGGCGCTGATGAGGGCGGAGGTTTTCCAGGACCGAGCCAGCGCCACGAATTCCCTTCGGAATATGGGATTGTCGAGGAACATGGTCAGGCCTCTTTCTTTTCGTTTTTGGACTTGGATTTATCTTCGGATTTGGCCTCAGCCTTTCCGGACGGCTTTTTCTCTTCGGTCTTCTCCTCTTCCTTGTCTTTGCCTTCAGCGTCGTGGGTCATATTCAGATAGACGTTTTCCAGGTCCGTCTCGTTTTCGGCAAACCAGCGTACATGAATGTCGTTCTTCATCAGGTGCGAGAGGATCAAACCCGCCTTTTCCCGGGCGCCGTGGTACCGCAGGAAGAACTGATTCGCATCGCCCGCGGTCACAGATTCCACACCGTCCAGAGTCTTGACCAGATCCATGGCCTTCTGCGGATCGTTGTCCACCGTAACGGAAATGGAGAGCGCTTCGTGGACGACATCCGCGATATCCCGGACGGTGCCCTGCGCAAGAAGTTTTCCTTTGTTGAGGATGCCCACCCGGTCACAGATGGAGGCGAGTTCCGGGAGGATATGGCTGGAGAGGAGGATGGTTTTGCCAAGATCTTTCAGGCTGCGGATGGCTTTCCGCATTTCCACACGAGCCTGCGGATCCAGTCCGCCCGCGGGCTCGTCGAGGATCAGGACCTGCGGATCGTGAATGAGGGTCTTCGCCAGACCGACCTTCTGCCGCATGCCTCGGGAGAGGCTGGCGACCTGATAATCGATCATCTGGGAAGCGCCGGCGAGTTCCAGAGCATCCTTGATCCGTTTGCTGCGCACGTCAGGACGGATCCGGAACGCGGCGCCGTAGAAGTCGAGAAACTCCCACACGCTCATCTGTTCGTAGACGCCGGTGATATCGGGCATGTAGCCGATCATCCGTTTGATTTTCGGAAGATTCTTCCGGTTCACCTCGCAGCCGTCAATAAACGCCGTCCCGGAGGACGCCTGAAGGAGTCCGCAGAGGATCTTGATCGTGGTGGTTTTGCCGGCTCCGTTGTGCCCGATGAATCCGTAGATGGAATTCCGGGGAACCTCCAGATTGATGTCGAATATGCCCCGGTCCTGTCCGAACTTCCTCGTCAGCCCCTTTGTCTCGATCATGTTCGTCGTCATGTTCATCTCCCGTGTGTTCTTAATATGTTTTCTTTCTTTTGATTCTCGTTAAAATCTGGCCGGAAGCGGAATGGATTCATCCAGCTTTCCGGTGACCTCCGCTTCCAGCGACCGGAGGCTCCAGGAATTCGCCATCATGGCCTGCTCGGGCGAGAGGCTGGAGGGATTCACAAGATGTTTCGTCTTGAGGAACAGCGTGAAAGCGGCGGCCTCATCCGTCCTGTATGAGGGCGGAAAATCCGTGAATTCATATTCGTTTCTGGAATTTTTCCGGCCTGACTTTTCACCGGAGGGCGTCGAAAGGACGGCATCCAGGCTGACGCTGTCCGCCATCCGGCAATCCAGAACCAGGGAAATCTTCTCCGGTTTCAGAAGCGGCGCGACCTCCGAGGGCAAAGAGATCCGGACTCCGGCGGCGAATCCGGTCAGGATCGGCATGCCCGTCATAATATCATTGCCGTTGACCACGAACCGCGACGCCACATCCCTGGGGGAGAAAGTCAGAAGCTCGCGGGGGATCCGGACCGTGCGGGAAGCGATGGTGATCCGGGCGGGGACCATTAGAATCTTTTTGCCCTGGGGCGCCGTCCGTACATTGGTGGTGAGAAAACTGCTGTTCACATCCCGGATGAACGCCAGATACGGTCCCTGCTTCCGGAGTCCGCGGGTAAGCATGAGCGCCATGGACCTGGCCGCCTCATCCACCAGAAGCCCTCCCCCGCCGGAAAGACGGCAGAGGCCGGATCCGTTCATGGAGACGCTCCGCACTCCGCCCGGCAGAACCAGCCAGACGGAAGCCGATCCCGGGATGCCCAGTTCCTTCGGGACCTGATACGGTGTCATATCCAGACCTTTATCCGACAAAATCAGCTCCGGCTCCCAGCCGGGCCGCATAACCATGGACTCCGTAGCGGGGCGGGAGAAGCGGGCCATGAATTCCCGGCTGGTCCGCGGCGCCAGAGAGAGACCGGGGAGGTATACGGATCCGGTTTCGGAACGGGTTATGTCCAGAGGTGCGACGATCCGCACGGGCCGCTCCTCCTGCACTTTCTTCTTTGTGTCTTTGGTCTTCGAAATGTTCTTGGAACCCATCGATGTCTGCTGGAGAAACGCCGTCGAGTAGTAGCTGATCCGGGGATCCCGCAGGATCGTGGAAAAATGGATATCCGCATCGCCGGATGCCTGAAGCCGGACGGTCGCCCCCTCTTTCATGAAGCAGGATCCGAACGTCTCCCCGGAACGGACCGGCTGCGCGCTTTCCAGCGTCACTTCCGCCAGAACGGAATTCCGGTTCTCGAAGGTCTTCGCCGCCTTATGAAGCACGATGGCGATCATGCCGACGGCCGCGGCCACAGTAGTCAGCCAGGCCAGTCTCGGACAGTGAAGCAGGAACCCCATGAGCAGAATGACGAAGAAAACCGCCAGATAGGCGACAGCCATGCCGCTGATCTCCGAAACACTGGGAATATCGAATCCGGTAAGCTGATCCAGCTTGCTCTCGAACAATACCCGGTTCGGGAAAAGAGCCTGACGGACGATCAAACGCTTCGCCAGCGCCAGTGCCGCCGAATCCTTTCCCAGAAAATCCTCCTTCTTCGGCTCGAACGCCAGAAGCCGGACGGTCCCCAGCCCGTACTGCCGTTCCGCGAAAAGCGGAAGACCTTCCCATTGCGCGGAGACGACGCTCCGTTCGCGGGGGATGGATACCAGAAAATCCGCCTGCCCCGGCAGATTTGCCTGTGCCCGGATAAGTCCGGAAAGAGGAAGTTTGTCCGAGGTCACCGTCTTCTGCGGAATGACAGGCAGAAGATCGGCCAGAGGCGTCTGCGCCGCGGCCAGAGCGCCCTTCGGATTCGTAAACAACAGGATCCCGCCTTCCGCCACATAGGTCAGGATGGCCTGGAACTGGGCGGACGAGAATCGGGTGAAGTCCGGATCGTCGATTATAAGCGTATCGCAGTTCTGATAGTAGAGAGAAGAGTCCGGCACGGAATCCGCCGGAAGGACAGTGGCACTGTGTTCTTCCTTGATGCCTTTAAGGCTGAAAAGGAACGAGGGCGTTTCTCCGTCATCGCTGAAAACGAAACTGCGGCGCTGCTTGTTGTTGCAGAAATTCACAAGAATGGAGCTCATCTCGCCGGTGGGATGCTTTTTCCCGTCGCAGAAAAGATCGACCAGATACTTCTGGGAGTTCTCCGTTATGATCGGAAAACGCAAATACGACGACGTCTCCGCGGGGATCCGGATCGATCCCGAGAAAAAGTTCGACTGGGTTCCGTCATCCGCCGCGCGGACCCGGACACGCACATCGTGGGGAACCTTGTCCGTGTTTTCCACGAAACACTGAAATTCGCTCCAGCTGTTCCGGAAAATTGCGGAAGTCCGCCCGCCGATCCGGGTACGGGAGACGGTCACGTCCGCCTGGAGCCGCGGGATGGAGACGGCGCACAGGACGAATACGAAAAGCATTTGTTTCAGAAGGCGGTTTGTCAGGGTGGGGACCATGGTTTTCCTCCGGCACGGGTTGAAGGATCAAAAGGCGATGTATAGAGGCCGCGGCAGATCGGTCAGATCCGCTCCTTCGCGGTAACGCAGCGTTCCCGATCCGGCCTCGTAGTCGAACAGACAGACCTGATCGGAAAATTCATTGGCGGCAGCCGCAATCTTCCCGCCCGGCAGGAACTGGAAGTCGCGGGGACTGGATCCGCGGGACGAAACGATATCCGCAAGCTCCAGAACGCCGGGCGAAACGATCCGGAAGCAGGCAACGCTGTCAAAGCCCCGGTTCGTGGCGAAAAGATACCGCCCGTCCGGCGAAAAGCGGATGGCGGCGGCTTTGGTCTTGACGGGACAGTCGGGCGGCAGGGCGGACCAGGAACCGAGCCGTTCCAGCTTTCCGTCGGAGTACCGGAGGGCGGTCACGCTGCTGGCAAGCTCATTGACGACATACGCGTACGATCCGCTCTTATCGAACAGAATGTGACGCGGTCCTTCGCCGGGCTCGGCCTTCCATTCCGCCGCAGGCAGGGCAAGCCCGTCGGGCGTTACGGGATAGAGAAGGATGGAATCCATCCCGAGATCATTCACGCACAGATACTTCCCGTCGGGCGTAAAAACGGTGCAATGCGTATGCGGCTTTTCCTGACGGTCCCTCACCGGCCCGCAGGGACCGCGATGTTCTATCACGCGGATCCGCCGGACGATAGAGCCGTCTTCCGCCAGTTCGAATTCCGTAACGCTCCCGGAAGAGTAATTGGCCGTGTAGAGATACCGTCCGTCGGGCGAGCAGGAGACGTAACAGGATGAGACGCCTTCGGCTGAAACACGGCTGAGGAGCTGAAGCGATCCGTCCGGTCCGCACCGGAACGCGGCGGCGCTTCCGCCCTCCTCTTTCGTGTTGGCGGTGGCATAGAGAGTTTTGCCGTCGCGGGAGAAGGAGAGAAAATTCGTGCCGGGCAGAGGCGTCAGTGCCAGTTCAACGGGGGCGGAGACATCGCTCTCCATTCGGCAGAGCCGGATCCCGCCCCGGTCCGTTTCGCTGCAGGCGCACAGGAAAAAAAGTCCGCTGTTCATAAAAAAAGAACCTTTCGGAAGAGATTGTTCCATATCGAAAAATCGATTTCCGCAACTATAGCGCGGGATTTTCCCTTTTTCAAGTTTTTATGAGGAAAAAATGCCCGGTTTTGTTGTTTTGTTTTGTCGATCCCGCCTTTTTCCCCGTCTTGACAAACTGTATTGTCATGCTATATTAACTGTCGTACTACAATTTGACAGACGGAAAAAAGGTGGCGTATGCTGAACAGAAAAAACGGTGTCCCCCTCCCCGATCAGTTGAAGGAGGAACTCCTTTCCAGAATCAAAAACGGCTATTACAAGCCGGGTGAACGGATCGATACAGTCCGAAAACTGGCGGCGGAGTTCGGCGTCAGCAGTCTGACGGTACAGAGGGCGTGCCGTCTGCTGGAAGAGGAAAACTGTATCATTTCCATGCCCCAGAGCGGCATGTTCGTACCGGAAGACTTTTTCGAAAGGGCCGGCAACCCCCGGAAAATGGTGTTCGTCTTTCCGGAAACGGAGATTTCGTCGCGTGTTCTGGACATGGAGAACTGGGGCCTCAACAGCGAGCTCTACCGAGGCTTCCTTGCCGGTTCGCAGAAGTATCCGGTCCAACTGGATCTCCTGCATATCAGTCAGGACAGCACCTTCCGGGAAAAATTCCGTCAGATCGAAAGGATCCGTGAGAAATACGACGGTGCGGTGTTCGTGGGGAACCAGAACCGGGACATCCAGCTGGAACTGGCGGAATCCGGGAAGTTCCGGGTCTTTCATATTGCCGATCAGCCTCAAAAGGTTCCTGCCCTGCTGACGCCCGTCTGCTACGATCACGAAAAAGCGCTTGCCATGGTGATGGATTCCGCGCTGGGATCCGGTTTGAAAAAATGGGCCGTTCTGACCCTTCGCAGCAGTTCCGAACACTATCTCGAACTGCGCCATTCCCGTTTTGTCGAGCTCTGCCGAAGCAGTGGGATCGGATCCGGAAGACTGTTCGACCACATCTTCGATGAGAGCGACCGGGGACAGCTCCCGGACATTCTGAAGCAGCTCAGGGGCTTTTTCATTTTCTGCAACAATGCGTATCTGGTCCGGGATCTTTATATCGCCGCGCAGAAAAACGGCATGATCCCCGGACAGGATTTCCGGATCATGGCCATCGCTTCCGGCTTTACGTTCACCGGACTGATCCCGGCGCTGACGTTTGTCCGCGTACCCATGTATGAGATCGGATACACGCTGATGAAGCGCATCTGCGAGGCGTCAGGGCCCGGATTCGAGAACTTCCGATGGGATCCGGTGGACCCGGAATGCATCGCCGGAGAAACGGCGCCCGCGCCATCCGCCTCGAACAATAAACCAGGGTACTAAAAAGTCTAACGATAAAAACAAAACTTCAGAAAGGACTGCAATCATGATGACAAAAAGAAAAGCCGCATCAAAAACCTCCTACCTCATACCTCCTACCTCATACCTGCGTAAAACGCGGACGCGATTTACGCTGATCGAGCTTCTGGTCGTCATTGCCATCATCGCCATCCTCGCGGGCATGCTTCTGCCCTCGCTGGGCAAGGCGAAAGAGAAAGGGAAAGAGATCAGTTGTCAGAATAACCTCAAACAGATCTTTATCGGGGCAAATGCCTACTGTCTGGACAATGAACTCGAACGGATTTTTTATGTGTCGCGCACCCAGTATTGGCCCGATCTGCTGGCCGATCTGAACTATTTGTCGAAAATCCAGGTCAATGCCAGCGGGACTCCATTGAGCGGTGTGACAAAATGCGACTCGGAACCCCGGTTGCAATTTGATACATGGGGAAAAGGGTTTCGCGGAACGCACTACAACATCAACTGGTACTTCGATACGCCGTTCCTCACCGATGCTCAAAATCCGAATCGATGGGCCAGATGGAATGTCAAGCGTCATATGTCGGCTCCTTCCAGCACGATGTATTTCATGGATGGCCAGCCCGGATCGGAAACGACAATACAGCCGGAATCGGGTACGATGCCGGACTTTCGGACATTTTTCCGTCATAATGGAAGGATAAACAACGTATATGTCGACGGACACACCGTCACGCATACGGACCGTACGATTCCGACAAAATACTTGGTAACCGACCCTGAAGCATACTATTTCTGGCGCAAAAACCCCAAAGCCACATCCTGGAAATCACTCTGAAAAAAACTCATCAAGTGGAGCCTGACCATGACCATGCACAGATCCCTCCCGCTGCTTGCAGCGGCCGTCCTTTTCCTTCCCGCAGGCGGCGCGGAAATCCATAAAATACAATCTGATGGAAAAGAAGTCTACCGACTTTCCAATGATTTTCTGGAAGTGGATGTCTCACCATCCGTCGGCGGACGTATTGTCCGGCTGTATGACAAAGCCTCTGGCAAAAACCTGACGCCAAATATATCGGCCGCCAATGCACCCGGGGGAACCGGATTGCTGAACGACCGGGTCGTTCCATCGCGCGGCGGGGCGGTCCGCGACTATGAAAGCGCCCCCTATCAGGTTGTATCCAGTCGTCAAACAGTCGCAGGTGAAGCGATTCTGGTCTTGAGTTGTGAGCGTATGCCTTTGAACATCGAAAAAAAGGTAATGCTAAAGGGAGATGAGCCGAAAGTATTCGTTTCCTATGCGTTGACCAATCCGGGCGAGCAGGATTTCATCGGACGTTTTTGGAACTGCGATGTTATTTCCGGCGGGCCAAAAGTTCCGCACGAGATTTACCTTCCTGAAGGGAGCTGTGATGATCCGGAAGCCCCTGCCCGAAAGAACCGCATTACCTTTATCCAGGAGCCGAACGTCGCACCAAATCATTTCATCTATCATCCGAAGCAGGATTTCGCCGCTGTACTGTGCGGATCGGAGGGAGCGGTGATCGTAACACCCTTCGAAATTCTTGATTATTTCTACAGCTATACCCCGACGGGCGGAGAGGAACTTCCGACCGTGGAGTGGTTTACTCTACCTTTTCATCTCAAGCCGTTTGCCGAAGGAAAGAAATATGCCTCCTACCATCCTGAAGAGGCGGATCCCCTGAAGGATTTCATCTATCGTTTCGACATGACCATCGAGCCGGTCTCCGCCGATTCATTCCAGTACGACACATACCGTCCTTTGCCGAATCAGGCGAAGACGACCCGTTTCAAAATCAATGCCGATGAAGCACCGCTCCATACGGATTTTGCCGGAACGCCGTCGATCGAGCTCAAGCAGACGGAGAAACCGCTGCGGGTCGTGGCACTCGTGAACGTTCCGGCCGTTCAGGAACTTGCGGAACTCAACCGGCGGCTCAATCTGGATCTGAAAATGGTTGAAGTTGACCATCCGCATGTATTTTCGAACAATGAGACGGCTCCTACGTATGCATGGCGGGCACCGGATTCGACCGCAGCATTGGAGAATGCACTGAAATCGAAACCGGACGTCATTCTTCTTTCCGGGACCATCCAGAATAATCTGCCGAAAAAACTCTCCAATGAACTCGTCCGGCAGGTGAAGGATGGCGCAGCTGCTGTGTATATCTCTCCCGTCAATCGGTTCTCGGCCCTGATCCCGAACTCCGGCGGAAAAGAACTCCCGGCATGGGTCACGGCGGGAATTCCCTGGGCGGAACTGCCCGTCGGGAAGCCCGAGGTCCGGGAATATCCCTGCGGGAAAGGGCGAGTCGTCCACATCCCCTTCAAGATGTACAAAAAAGACCTTCTCTGGACGCAGATGTCCCATGCCGTGACGCCGCGCATCCAGGAGGAAGTCGATCCATCCCTGAAATACTGGGAGTACTATTTTTCCTTCTATGGCAGAGTCTTCCGCTATCTCTCGGGTTCGCCCCTCCGGACGCGCATTGAGTCCGCCGCAGCGAAGGATGACCGGATCGAGCTGGAGATCGACAACCGTTCCGCGGAAACGGATTTTCTGCTGAGAATCACGTTCGACGAGCCGGGAAAAACACTTGTCGATTCAAGAAAAGTCACCCTTCAGTCGGGAAAGAACACTCTTTCCATCCCCTGCCCCGGCAGAAATCTCCCGGAGGGGCTCTTTTTCTGCAATCTGTTCCTCGACGGACGACAGGAGACCGCGGACTGGCTCACGGTCGCGGTCCGGCGCGAATCACCGAACCGGATCGAATCGCTGGAAACGGAACAGTACGAACATCGAGGGGACGCGGAGATCAAGGGAAAAATCCGCATTGCGGGAAAAGGAAATCTGACGCTGAAACTTCTGGATTACCGGGGGCGCGTCATGGCTCACAGGACCTGGAAAGACGCCTCGGGTGAAATCGCGTTTTCCCTGAAAAACGAGTTCCGCTCCTCTATCCCGCTGGCCCGTCTGAAAGCGATCGTCTCGGTCAATGGCGAGAAAGTCAGCGAAAAAGAGAAAACCGTCATGCTGGAGCCGCTCCCGCTTCCCCGTCTCCAGCCGCTCCTGTTCACATCGGGCGATGACAGCTGGATCACCATGAAAATCGATGAGGAACTGGCCTCGCTGGGATTCCTCGTCGGGACCGGATACGTTATGACGAATGCCACGGAAAGCGAGCAGAAGCGCACGGTGGAAAGCATGATGTCGGCGGGAATGCGCTTTGCCCCGATGTCCATGCATCATGTCCGGGTATGGAGTCTGAAGGCGCTTCAGAAGGAACAGCGCGACCCGTGTCTGCGGAATCCGGAGTACGGCGAAAAAATAAAGAGGGATGTCGAAAAGACAGTATCCACCTCGGAACGGTATTTCCCCGCCCGCTATTTCTCCGGCGATGAAAATTCCCTGGGAAATTACAGCAGTGCGCACGACTTCTGCCGTTCTCCGTGGTGTCTCGCCGGATTCCGAAGCGCCATGCGGGAAAAATATGGAACGCTGGAGAAACTCAATCGGGTTTGGAAAACGGATTTCCGGAATTGGGAAGACGTTATGCCCCTGACTCTGAAAGAGGCAAATGACAAGGCGAATCCGGCTCCGTGGTTCGAACACCGGCTCTACATGATGAACGCGGTTTCCGATGTCCTCGGCAAACTCAAGCAGGAACTCGAAAAGGCCGCGCCCGGCGCGAAGCTGGGAGTCTCCGGACAGCTCATCACCGATCTGCATTGCGCGTTCAACTGGATCGAGGCCATGAAATATCTGGACGGCCCCACCGCCTACATCCGCGACACGGACGGCCTTCCCGACCTGATGCGCACAAACGGCTTGCCGGATTTTGAAGGAGGCGCCTGGATCGGATACGGAGCACCGCTGGATATCATCCGCTATAAGTTCTGGAATCAGATCATGAACGGGCTGTTTTCCCCATCCTATTTCTGGAGCGGATATTTCTGCCGGCGGGGCGACCGGAAACTCTCGCCGGAAGGCGAACATATCCGGAAGACTCTGGCGGAGATCCGGGAGTCCGGAATCGACAAAATGTTTGCGGAGGGTCACAGAACTCCTTCCCGAATCGCGATCGTCTATTCCATCCCATCCCTGGTCGTCACGGGAATCACGGGGGCGAAAACGATGCTGAATCAGGCTGCTTACACCAATGATTTCGGCGGATGGGCCGGACTCGTCCGGGATATGGGATTTCCGCCGCCCGACGTCATTTCGAGTTCGGATTTGATTTCCGTCACACCGGACAAATATCCGGTCCTGATCCTCCCGCTGACGCAGGTTCTCTCGGGCCGCGAGGCGGTGGCTCTCCGGAAATATGTAGAGGACGGCGGTTTTCTGGTGGCCGATTCCGCCTGCGGGCTGTATGACGAAAACGGAGTCCGTCGTTCCGATTCCCCGCTGGCGGATCTTTTCGGAGTGAAGGATGCTCCCGGACTGGAGGCAAACGCAGGGACGGTGACGATCTCCGGAGCCACCCTGAATGTGATCCCCGCCGTCAATCAGGTCGCCGTTACGGATGGAAATCCGAAAGGATCGATCCAGACCATGACTGCGGCGACGCAGCACGGGAATCTCAAGATCGCGGCAAGCCGGACGGAAATTGCTCCGGCCGCCATCCGGAAGAGCAGCGGAAAAGGACAGACTCTGTATTTGAATTTCCTGCTGAACAACTATCCGACGGTCCGGACGCAGAGTGCCTCTTCTCTCCCCGTCATGCAAGCCATGCGCGCGCTCTTTGCGGAAGCCGGACATACACCGCCGCACGATCTCCCGCCGGGATCCTCGCTGGCCGAATACGAGTCGGAAGGGAACCGGTATATCGGGCTGATCCGACTGGCCGGCGATCACGATGGAACCTTCACGCTCCGTTTCGACGGGGAATACGAGGTCTACGATACGATGCACCATCGGTATCTGGGCAGACACAGCGTCTTCCGGGGAACCATCGGCGGAAACGATGCGGCCCTCTTCGCCCTCCTTCCGCGGAAAATTCAGAAGTTCGAGGCGGATGTCCGGTTTGACGGACGGCGTTTCCAGACGGAAATCCATACGGACGATGTTGCTTCGATCGTCCGTATCGAGACGCTCCGGGACGGGCTGGAGATCCGGGATATGACCGGCAACTGGAATGTCCGGGGCAAACAGGCGATCCCGCTGGAACCCGGGCTGGAACCCTGCGGGTGCTGGACCTTCCGCATCACAAATCTTTTTACCGGAGAGATAGCCGAAAAAAATATTCTGGTCGAAGATAAATAACCCATGAAAAAAACGTTTCTTCTGCTCTTTTCTCTTGCCGCGGGATTTCTCCATGCGGAGGTCCGCGTCTCGAATCTCGAACTGAAGGGCGGCGACGAGGCTTCCCGGAAAGCCTATCTTGCACAGAGAGTCCGGATCTGGGGATATGCCAAATACCCCGAGGATCCCCGGGAACGGATCGATCTCGTCACGCTTGCCAACACGAGATGTTCTTTTCTGCTGAAGCTGCACGGGCGGGTCGATCCTCTGGGGAAACGGCACGCGCAGCTGGGCATGCTGGAGCCCTCTTCCGCAAACTGGTACGCAAACGAGTTCTTTTCCTTCAACGTGAACGGAGTTTCCACGTCGGAAGCATCCGTCGAGATCGTGAAGCTGAGCAGCGGAACGGACCGGGGCTCCGTCACCTTCCTGTATTCCGGCAGAGATTTCACGGCAGAGCTGACCGTCACGCTGGCCGACAACGACGACAAGCTTCTTCTCGAATTCAAGCCGGAATGCCGCGGCGACGAACAGAAGAACACCTGCGAAGTCAGCTTCCACTGTTACCCGTCTTCCCAGGCCGGAGGATGGCAGGAAGGATTGCTGCTTCGCAGAAGGGAGGCGATGACACCCGTGAGGATTTTGCCGGAGAACGGCAAATATATTTCATTGGAAGACGGCGAACCGTGGATCCTTTTCTATGACCTTGCGTACGATGCAAAAGACAATCGTGGGGAAGGTCCGTGCGCCCTGATGTTCGATCCGAAAGAATGCATCAGCAAGGAAGTGATGATCGGAAACTATGCATGCGGTCTGAAGTTCCGGTATCCCATGAACACGACGGCCCATTTCATTCTGTGGGATTTCCACAACTGGAGCAATGGAAACGCCCGGTGCTTCATGAACTCGCTGGTCTATGAGTACTGAGCGCAGGATCCCGATTCTTTTTTTGACAGAGGTTGAAAATCCGTTCGGCAAATGATAGATTAGAGAATTGTCGAAGGAGTCGGAAATATGGAAGAATACAATGATTCGGTTCGCCGCCGGATCCTGAAGGAACGCTTCGGAATCTGGAAAACATTTCTGCAGGATCTGGAGAAAACGGCGGAAGAAAATCACACCGTGGCGCGGTTCCCCAATTCCTCCACCTATATTTTTTCAACGGGCCGAAGCACGTTCTGGATGATGGACCCCTCTTTCGGTTTGGAAGGATCGGCCGATGAGATGCGCCTGATCGCGGAGCTGATATGTCAGAAGATCTCGTTCATCATCGTTACGCATATTCACGACGATCACTGTCAGTTCGAACTGGTGAACCTGCTGTCGGATTCTCCGGTCCGCTGGATCGTCCCGCAGAACTGCGCGGAGATTTTCAAACAGAGGTCCGGGATCCCGGAAGATAAGATCCTGGTGCTTGCCGAGGGCGATTCCACGGAACAGCACGGGATCCGGATCACGGAACACCCCGGATATCATATCGAACCCGGAAAGACGGCGAAGGTGCTGTCCGGATCGTACGAGATCACGCTTCCGGATGGGATACGTCTCTTTTTTCCGGCGGATGTGCGGGACTATCATGCGCCGCTGCCCGACCTCGGTCATATCGATTACACATTCGGACACGTTTTTCTGGGACGGGAAGACGCCACGGGAGAAACGTTTTCGCTTCTCGATGATTTCTGCCGCTTTATGATGCGAACAGAATGCCGCCATCTGATCCTGGCCCATCTCTACGAAATCGGCCGTCTGCCGCGGGATCTGTGGACCTCCCGCCATGCCGGCATGGTCCGGGCGCGGATGAAAGAGCTGTCTCCGGAGATCCGCGTGCTGGTGCCTGAATTCGGGGATGCACTGCATCTGGTGAAGGATCCGTCCCTGGGCTGAAGCGGCGGGGAGCGGTCAGTAGTAGAAACTTTCCGGGGATGCGAAGAGGAAGGCGGCGATTCCCGATTGAGGCTGGATCATGCAGCTTTCCGTCAGACGGAGTCCGGTCCGTTTTTCCGCGTCCAGCAGACGGAAGATATCTTTTTTCAGGGCGTGATCCGGACACGAAGGATATCCCGGCGCGGCTCGGATCCCCGCCGCCTCCCCTCGGAACATGTCCTTGTGAGAGAGCGACTCATCGCCGAACCCCCAGAGCTCGGCACGCATGGTCCGGTGCAGATATTCGGCAAAGGCTTCCGCCAGAGTCTGAGCCAGCGTGGTGAGGATGAGTGAAGCATACTCGTCGCCCTCGAACGGAGTGAAGTCGGGGAAGATGCCCAGTGCGAACATTCCCAAATAGTCTCCCTCGGACGCCAGAAAATCCGCCAGCGAGGGACAGCGCCCATCAGGCAGAGGTCTCAGCCGGCGCGGAAAAACGAGCGTGGCTGCCTCGGTCCGCCGTTCCGCATCGGAAAACAGCCGGACCGTCTCCCCGTCCGACGAGGCGGGCAGGATCCGTCCGGCGCCCCGGGGGACCAGCAGATTTTCCGCGCAGGCCTTCTTCAGGATCGCATCGGCATCATGGGCGAGATCCCGCTTGGCGGATCCGGCGGATCCGGTATCCGGATGCCTGTCCAGTCCCCAGAGATGCTCGAACATTCCTTGACTGAAGAACGGAAGAAGTTCATCCACAGAGGGCTCGAACACCTTTGTTTCCAGCGTGACGGAAACAGGCGACGGGGAAACGGTTTTTCCGCTTCGGGCGCGGGCTTCCTCGCAGGAAAGCGTTTTGTTCTCCCTGTGCTCCCGTTCCGCCAGGATCTCGCCGTATTCCCGGCGGATGCCCCGGATCGTCTCATCCCGCTTCTCCGGATTCAGCAGATCGTTCAGGATCGGCACGATCGCGGAAGCATCCCGCGTATGAACGCATGGCCCGTTGTAAAGGGGCTGGATCTTCAATGCGGCATGCTCCCGGGAGGTGGTGGCGCCGCCGACAAAAAGCGGGATCCGGAATTTCAGGCGCTGCATTTCGGATGCCGCATGTTCCATTTCGGCCAGAGAGGGCGTGATCAGACCGCTGAGCAGGACCGCATCCGCGTGCTCCTTCTGCGCTTCGGAAAGGATCTTATCGCAGGGGACCATGACGCCCAGATCCAGCACGCGGTAATTGTTGCAGCGGAGGATCACGGAAACGATATTCTTTCCGATGTCGTGCACGTCGCCCTTCACCGTGGCAAGAACGACCGTTCCGGAAGAACGACCGCCCGCCGTGGTGGAAAGATACGGCGTCAGCATATCCACGGCTTTCTTCATGGTGCGCGCCGTTTTCACGATCTGCGGAAGGAACATCTTTCCTTCACCGAACAGAACGCCCGCTTCGCGCATCCCGTCCATGAGAGGGCCTTCGATGATGGCAAGAGTCCTGGGATAATGTTCCCGGGCCTCCGCCAGATCCGCCTCCAGATAGGCGTCATCGCCGCGGATCAGCGCGGTCTTCAGCCGTTCCTCCAGGGTACCGGACCGCCATGCAGGCGTCTGCCCTGCCCCGGACGATGCCGTCCCGTCGGCGCGGTCCCGGAGGGCTGAAGCCGCAGCAAGAAGCCGTTCTCCCGCGTCGGGAGACGTATTCAGGATCACCGCCTCGGCGGCGGACCGCAGGCCCGGATCGATCTCGTCATAGATATCCAGCTGGGCCGGATTGACGATGCCCATGCCGAGCCCGGCACGGATCGCATGATGCAGAAACACGCAGTGAAGAGCCCGCCGGACCGGTTCGTTGCCCCGGAACGAAAAGGAGACGTTGCTGATCCCGCCGGAGAAGGAGCAGAGCGGCATCTCCTTCTTGAGGATGCGGACCGATTCGATGAAGTCCCGTGCGCAGGAATCGTGCTCGGGCATACCGGTTGCCACGGCAAATACATTGGTATCGAATACGATATCCTCCGGCGGCACGTTCGCCTGCTCCGTCAGCAGCCGGTACATCCGGCGGCAGACCGCGATCCGGCGCTCCACGGTATCCGCCTGTCCGTTTTCATCGAATGCCATGCAGAGGATCGCCGCGCCGAACGACCTCGCCTCCCGGGCTTTCTCCAGAAATGCCGCTTCGCCCTCCTTCAGACTGATGGAGTTGACGATGCATTTTCCCTGCACGCAGCGGAGTCCCGCCCGGATCACATTCCAGCGTGAGGAGTCGATCATGACGGGGACGCGCGACACATCGGGATCCGAAGCCAGATTCAGCAGAAAGGTCCGCATGCACGACTCGGCGTCCAGCATGGCGTCATCCATATTCACGTCCACGATCTGGGCTCCGTTTTCCACCTGGGTCCGGGCAATGCGGAGCCCCTGATCCCAGTCCCCTGCTTTCATGAGATTCAGGAACTTCCGGGATCCGGCCACATTGCAGCGTTCGCCCACCTGAAGGAACGGCAGTTCGTCGCTGACCACGACCGGATCCAGGCCCGAAAGTCTCAGTTTCTTCGCGATGGCGGGGACACGGCGGGGTTCGATCCCGCGCACCGCCTCCGCAATGGCCCGGATGAAGTCCGGATTCGTTCCGCAGCAGCCGCCCGCGATATTGATAAGGCCTTCGCGGGCAAACGATCCGATGACTTCGGCCATCTGCTCCGGAGTCTGGCGGTAATGCCCCAGCTCGTCGGGAAGTCCGGCGTTGGGATGGGTGCTGACCAGGCACGGAGCTTTGGCGGCCAGCTCCTCGATATAGGGGCGCATTTCCGCGGCGCCGAGCGCACAGTTGAATCCGACGGAAAGCAGTCCGGGCGCATGCAGTACGGAAATCAGAAAGGCTTCCGGATTCTGTCCCGCGAGAAGCCGTCCGCTGGCGTCGCTGACCGTTCCGGAAAACATCAGCGGGACCCGGCGGCCCGCGGTGCGGAACACCTGTTCCGCCGCCACGATAAAGGCTTTTGCATTCAGCGTATCGAAGATCGTTTCTGCCAGCAGGATATCCGCACCGCCCTCCAGAAGACCTTCCACCGCAGGAAGGTACGAATCAACCATCTCGTCGAATGTCACATCCCGCTTCGCCGGGTCCGTCACATCCGGCGAAACCGAAAGCGTGCGGCCGGTAGGCCCCACGGATCCGGCGACGAACCGGGGATGTCCCGGATCCTTCCGCGTGAATTCCCCGGCGGCGGAAGCAGCCACGGAGGCGGCCGCACAGGCGATCCGGCGCACATGATCCGAAAGGCCGTATTCGATCTGGGAGATCTTGTTCGCATTGAAGGAATTTGTCTCGATGATATCCGCGCCCGCCTCCAGATAGCGCACATGGACGCTCCGGACCATGTCCGGCCGGGTGAGGCAGAGCACGTCGTTGTCGCCCTTCAGCGGCATCGGATGATCCGCAAATTCACTTCCCCGGAAATCCGCCTCCTCCGGATGGAACGACTGCAGCATCGTGCCCATGGCGCCATCCAGAACCAGGATCCGACGGGCAAGACAGGAATAAAGGAGTTCCGTACGGTCTTCTTTCATATTGGCTCCATGCGCCTCCATTCTCCGGCAGATCAAACGGACTCCGTTCAGCCGCGGAACGACTCCAGAGCCGCGGGCAGTGTGTCATACACTTCAAAAAGGGAACAGACTTTCATCATGTTGAAGACGGAACGGGGCAATATCTGAAGGCAGGCCAGTTTCAGCGAAATGCCGCTTTGCTTCACCTGATCTCGGAGATCCGCAAGCACTCCGACGCCCGTCCTGTCGATGCCCCCGAGCTCCGCCAGGTCCAGAACGATCCGGCCCGGTCTGGGCAGGGCTCTTCCCACCGCGGCGCGCAGCGGATCCGCATTCTCTCCGGACAAAGCGCCCGAAAGAGAGATGACGCGAACATCACCGACATCTTTTTCACGCAGATCCATAAAGAAAAAGCCTCCTCAACAGACGATTTCGGCTAATATAGCATGACGGAAAGAAAATAGCAACCGAAGTTTAAAAAAAACTCCTTCCCGCCGGCAGGAAGACCGCATATCTTTTGTAAACATCACAAGGCACCGCCGCAAACGCGATGCGTGATAAATCCGGAAGATTCGGAAAACACTTCTTCATTCCCGCGAACACGATCGCGGTAACGATGAACGGAAAAATGCGCAGACGATCTTCAATGAAGATCTTTGCACTTTGCATTCCGTAATATTTCCAAAAAGCCGGAGGAATGAGGCTCGTTCCTATCCCTGCAGCCCTGCAGGAAGACCCGCCAGAACATCCCGGTTGCCCGGCGCATTGCAGACTTCCAGACGGATCGAGTGACGGCCCTGCGTCAGATCGAGTTCCAGACGATACGGAGGCGCGATCAGTACGCCCTGCTCCGCGTTGTCCGCGAAGATCCGGACGGAGTCAAAGATCAGGGGCAGATCCAGCGCATAGCGTCCCGCCCGGTCCGTGACGGCCTCGCATTCATATACTGCCGTGCCGGAGAATGTGCCGTATCCCAAAATGCGGTAATCCTGCGGCCGTTCCGGACTCCAGGCTTCGGGTGCGGGGGAAAGGACCGGATACCCGCAGTTTCCGAGGGGGAAAGCCGCTTTGAACCGACCGCGCAGGAATGGTGCGTTTTCGAACCGGGTTCCCTGAAACCGGATCTCGTTCCGACCGGATTTCACCAGTTTCGAGATATCGCATTCCCGTTCACGGCAGTCACGGAAATCCGCCTTTTCCCAGCCGGAGAGAGGCGTCCCGTTCACAGAAAACGCGCCGCGCGCAAAACTGTCCTCCTCCGTGGTGAAGAAGAGCTTTTCCGGAACTTCATCCAGCGTGAAGACTGCGTAATACTCTCCGGATTCCGGACATTCCCGCAAGCCCGGGGACCGTTTCGACAGAAGGTCGAAATTGGTTTGCGCATCGGCTTCCCAGAGATACAGGGGGACGCTGTTGAGGCCGAAGGTCAGTTTCCAGCCGGAAAGAGACAGACCCGGCAGATCCGCCCGGACGCGGAACTCCTCCGCAAAACCAGCCTCGCCCGGCGCGATCTCGAGAGCCACGCCATCCAGCATCCC
Organism: Lentisphaeria bacterium; assembly: GCA_017615635.1. Lineage (GTDB taxonomy): Bacteria > Verrucomicrobiota > Lentisphaeria > Victivallales > UBA1829 > RGIG8244. The sequence continues at coordinate 23,152 of JAFZZR010000181.1, read as the reverse complement.
GCGGAACTCTTCGCTTCCCCGGTTGAAGAGGAAGATGCGGACGCCTCCTGCCCCGCGGATACGACGGATCAGCACATTTTCCGGATGGTTCCCCGTCAGTTCGGGCGCAGAAATCTTTCCGATGAAACTCTCATCCAGCCGGGTTTCGGCGAACGTCCATTTTCCGCCGGACCGCCCGTCGAGTTCCGGCAAAATTTCGGGCACGGATCCGGTGACGAACACCGTTCCGCCCGCGGCGGCATAGTCTTCCAGCCACCGGGCCGTAGCGGATTCGATCCACCGGGCGTGGGCCACCAGAAAATACGGACGAAGTGCGACGAACGCCTTCGGGTCCTGCTCCGCAAGCGTTTCCTCGTCGATCAGTTCGAAATCCCGCTGATGCGAGAGCAGAGACTCCGCCGTCTGATGCAGTTCTTCCGCAGGGCCTTCCGCATCGGGAAGACGGCTCCGCAGCGTCGTCGAGGGATACAGCATTTCCAGATTGCAGACATGCTCGCCCGACAGCTCATTGCAGCGCCGTTTCAGATACGAAAGGAACTCCGGCATGTGCGGCCATTGCGAATGCTGATAGAAGAGCGAGGGCGGCGCTTCGTCCCGGCGTTCCCCTTCCAGTGTGTAATACAATCCGTGCACGTTGTACCAGGTAATCCCCAGCACCAGATGGTAGTTCAGCATGAATTTCAGGTCGCGCAGGGAAATGGTATCTCCGCCCACGGCAAAGGCATCCGCGCCCGCCGCTTTTTTTCCGAAGAGCCGCGCCGCCGAGGAGACCGCCTTGATCCCGATATGATGCGCCGCCGCCCCGGGCTGCCCGATCCCGGCGCCCAGCGGATCGCAGCACGGGATATCCAAATGCTTGAAGCAGCGGAGTTCGTTCGGCCAGGCCAGATTGGAATACAGAAGACTTTCCGACCTCGTCAGATGCCCCGCGCTCTTTATCCCGTGCGCATTCAGCCAGGCGCGGACCGTATCCAGATAACTCTCGCACAGCAGACGGCTCAGCGTCTTGCGGTAGTCATTCCGGATCCGCACGGATCCCTCGTTCACATCCAGCGCGAGATGCGGCAGATTCGCCATCAGATCGTATCCGTGATCCTTCCGGAACTCTTCCGGGAATCGGCGCGTCCAGGGATATTCCCCCGATGGACTGGGTTCATCCATGAACGAGGCGGCGCAGTGCTTCATCCGTTCCGGCCCCAGCTGCTTCACATATTCCCCGTGGATCATCTCCAGAAACACGCGGCTTGTCTCCGGATTCAGAAGATCGCTGCTGTGCCGTCCGGGACCGCTGTGGATCCATTCCACACACACGATCCGGCAGTCGCGCTCCGGGGTCCACACCAGCGCGAAACGCGGCGTATTCATGCTCCGTCTCCGGTGCGGATACGGCAGCTGCGCGTGCGGCGAGTAGGCGGAGGACTGCACATAGGCTCCGGACCATGACTCCCGAAGCGTTCCGCAGTGCGCCCGAAGATCCTCCATACTGCCGTCCGGATAGAGGGCGAAGCAGCCCGCGAAGGCGCCGTTTACGCTGAAGAACTCCCGTACCGGCGTTCCCTTCACACCTTCCGCAAAACGGAAGTTCAGGTACGACGAGGCAAGCTCCGGATACTCGTTGCAGATCCGGTTCCCCGCGTCTCCCGAGGGATAGTTGTCCTCGTCCCAGATGGAGAAACTGACGCCCTGCCGGACCAGTTCATCAATGGCGATCTCAAGCGCCTCGAACCACTCCTGCGAAAAGTACGGAGTCTTCAGCCCTGCCCGTGCGTGGAGAAAAATGCTTTCGTACCCGGCTTTGCAGAGAAGCCCGATCTGTTCCCGTATCTCCTCTTCCCGGAGATCGCTGTTGAGAAAATACTGTCCTGCCAGATGTTCCATGATTCCTGCTGCCTGTCTTTCCTTCTTGTTCATAAAGATTTGTTTATTTTGTCCAGTGTTCCTTATACAACGGATTATCCACACTGGTCGTCGTCACCGCGCCCAGCCACTGCGACACGTTGCCCGCAACAAAAAGGACGTTCATGCCGCCTCTCCCGACCAGATCCGGCGAACTCACGACCTTTCCGCCCGAGGCAACCGGATGCCGGTACGCGACCCGGTTATGGCTGGCGTAGGCCGCCGCATCCTGATTGCCGGTCCCGTCGCCGCCTTCGAACATGTAGAATTTCGCCGTAGGCTGCTTGATCCGTCCCTCCTGGGGCCCGGACCCGTATTTGTCATCCGGCGATTTTCCGAACTCGTTGTTGAGAAGATAGCTCAGCCCGTTCTTTCCGGCGAAATTGGAGTTCCGGTACATGGGTTCCTGCGATGCGGGACAGAGAAACACCTGGGTTTCCAGAGTCGACTTGAAAACAGGCGGCGTGCTGTACATGTCCCCGGATGAAAAGCCCAGATACGGTGCGATCCGGCAGGAAAAAGGGGGAAAGCGGTTCGATCCATCGCTCCGTCCGACCAGATATCCGTAGTCATTGGCATACATGGCGACGCCCTGCCCGATATTTTTGAGCGTATTGGTGCAGCTTATGGTATGCGCCCGCTGTCTGGCCGACCCCAGCGCAGGCAGAAGCATACCTGCCAGCACGGCGATGATCGCAATAACGACAAGAAGCTCGATGAGGGTGAAATGCTCTTTGCGGGTTGTCATGATGATTCTCCTTTCTGAAAATGTTATTCCTTGATTTCGGCTTGTTCCACTTGTACGTTGTCCCAGCAGATGACGCCGCGGGAGGATTTGTCGCCTGTGAGCATGATCCGCATGACGGCATCCGGGATATCGGGGGCGGCAACGAGGATGCAGAGTTTACGCCAGGCGAAGGAGCCATCCTCGGGCAGCGTGTCCGCGGCGTTGAAAGCCGAGTCGAGCGTCCCTTTCCCGGGCGCCGACCAGTCGACTTCCAGCCGGACGATGGCGGTCGGATCAACGCCGTTTGTGCGGACCTGCGCGGTGATCCGGTAGATGTGCTTCGGCTCCGTTTTCATTCTGGACATAAATACCATGCTTCCTCGAGACTGATCCAGATCCATGGCCAGGGCGCCGGATCCGCCGATCCCCTCACCGGGCGCATGGAAAAATTTTCCCTTGCTGATGGGACGCTGCCAGGATCCCCAAAGGCGGGGCTGATCGAAGTCGAAAAAGACGGCACGGTGAAAATCCATTTTCTCCGCCTCTCCGCGCAACTTGCTGTTCTTGAGATAGGTACGGATCGCCGCCTCCCGGTCCAGAAAGGTCTTCCGGATCGCTTCCGCACGTGCTTTACGGTCGGACGCGGCCCGTTCAACCATTTCATCCAGGATCGGTTTCATCCGGTCGGGCCAGTCGGGCGGCATGGCATCCAGATACCCTGAACTCCGGCCCAGATACAGTCTGGGTTCCCGGAAGAATGCCGTCCGCGGCACCTCCAGTTCCCAGAAATCCGAGCAGGCCTGATACCATTTTCTGAGGCAGGGCGCGGCGTCATCGCCCACCGCGGCCCGGCACCAATCGTCCAGAAGGACATCCACATTCTGTTCCGGATCCCAAACCAGTTTCAGGATCAGCCAGAGCATGGGCCCCGTATGCCAGTCCTCCGAAGGCAGAGCCTCCGCGTAGTAATGAATGACGCCGTTGGCGGCGCCCCAGCGCAAGGCGGCCGGAATCACGTTCAGACTGATCTTGGGAACGGCAAACCAGCTGTGCTCCAGATAATCGTACCAGCCCGCGTTCGCTCCGTTGGCTTCGATCCATCTCCGGGTGATCCGCCGGGCCAGCTCGGCCTTGCCGGGATCCGCCCAGAAGAGAGTTTCGTACGTGATGAACGGGCAAAGCGAAGGATGGATCTTCATGCCGTCCGGCACCTCAAGCGTATGCGCGTAGGCCAGAAAACCGAAGGTCCGGCCCGGAGCCGCACACTTTTCCGCCGCATAGTTGATACAGCTCAGATAACTGCGGGAATGATCCTCGATTCCCAGACTGTTTTTCCGGTGTCCATCCGTCGCCTGACACCTTTCGCATTCGCAGAATCCGTTCCCGTCGTTGACGCCGAACGATACGCTGGCCGCCCTGCCCTCAAGGAACTGACGGAGCGTAACGGCGGCAAGCTCCTCGGCAATACCCGGCGCCGTGAAGCAGTACTGCCAGGAGACGGCGCCGCCCTTTTCGGGGATCAGACGTTTTCCCTTGATGACCGGGAAAAATTCCGGATGGATCGAACCGTATTTCTCCGGAACCAGAAGCCGGTTCATGTTATGATGGAACCAGGTATACCCGGAGAAGGCAAGAAAATCGTAGCTGAAAATTCCTTTGTTTTTCGCCGCCCAAAGATAATCCTGTTTCCGGCTGTGATCCAACGCGAAGGTGCGGATCCGGTACGCAGGACTCATCCGGATGCTTTCCGAAGGGAAATCCGGAATCCCGGCCGCCTTCGGCACATATTCGCCCTCCTCCCCGCTGTACAGCCACCGTACTCCGTAAAAGCGCTCCAGAAATTCGCAGACGCCGTGCCGGACAGCCAGCGGCGTCCCGCCCGCGATAACCGCCTCTTTTTCCGAGGGGAACTCCAGCACGAACGCCTCCGGCCCGCCGGACATCGAAGGACGAAGCTCAAGACGGATTACAAGAGCGTTCTCCCCGGTCCCGGCGGCAACGGCAGGTCTCTCTCCGGTACTCTTCTCCAGATACTCCTGAAGCAGGGTGATGCCGACCCGGAGCGCTTCGGGCTCATCGGTCGCAAGCGAGATCCTGCTCTGTGCGGCACAGGAGAGAGAGACCGCCGTCAGAAGCAGAACGAAAAGGCTTTTTTTCGACATGTGGATCACCATGTATCCGGTTACACGTTTTCGGATTCCCCTCTGATAAGATAGCACTTCTTTTCTGATTTTCAAAAACTTATTTTATCATTTTATCGCTTATTTCCGCAATTTTCGATCCAATCCGAAACGAGGATCCGCCTGCTGTTCCCCCGTTCCGGTTTTTAATTGTTCCGGACGATGCTGCTCCCGTTCCCGATATACACGTTCGCCCTTCTCAGCGGGCGCCAGTTGGCATAGGGGACTCCGTACTCCGTGGAATACTCTCCTGATCCGAGGTCAGTTCTCTTTATGTTTATCGCATGACCATCCACGAAAACACAATTTCCCGACTGGCGGTTATGCCGCAAATGCATCGAAGCGTACATGCCCTCCGGCGTGCCTGTATACAGACAGGAATTCGGGGCACCGTTGTTTGGACTGTAGGCATCCGCGGCGAGGATGGAGTTCGAAGGCCGTCCGAAGGTCATGGTAAAAGAGTTTCCGGCATTCGTCGGATACGTGGTCTTCTGGTACAGGGGATAGGCATGCTTGGTGGATGAAGCCGCATAGTATACGAAACCGTAAGGGATCATTTTATCGGAATGATCCATGCTGGGACACTTGTACACAGACGGAAGGAGAGGTTCCCGTATCGTGACGGCCAGGATCTCTTCCGCGGAAGGGCCTCCCAGATATTTCGAGAGATGGACCATGCAGGAATAATGATCCGTTTTCCCCTCCTTGTGGTAAAAATACCCGTTGCTGTCGTTCCCGTACATCGTTCCGGCGATCCCGATCTGTTTCAGGTTGTTGAGACAGGAAATCGAGCGGGACATCTCCTTGGCGGAACTCAAGGACGGCAGGAGCATTCCCGACAGGACCGCGATGATGGCGATGACGACCAGCAATTCGATCAGCGTAAAACACTTCCGGTATGGATTTTCGGATTTCAGCATGCCTTTTCTCCTTTTTAATATGTTTACCATAATCTCCTTGTTTTAAGAGACTCACACCTGCGACACAAAACCAGTGAAACGGTCAATAGGACACCAGGACAGTGCCGGCTCCGGATCCCATGTACCTGTTTTTGGAGACCGGACGCCATTTTTCCAGAGGATACCCGCACTTCGAGCTGTCGAGTTCCTCGAACGTCGTGGCAAGAGCATGCCCGTCCACGAAGACCATGTTGCCCTTCTTGTTGTGCCTCTGATGAGGCAGCGCGTACTGTCCGGAGATATCCCGGCACATGCAGGAATTGGCTTCTCCGTTCGTCGGATTGTAGGCATCCCCGGCAAAAATGGAATTGGAAGGCGTTCCGTAATTATAGTAGTCGCTGGGATATTTCGTGTGCCTGTACAGCGGAAGGCAATAATTTTTCGCGGAATTTGTGGAATAAATAAAGCCGTAGGGAATGATCCGTTCCGTATATTCGGTGGAGGGACATTCATACACGCGCAGCCAGTAGGACGGACGATGCTCGCTGTCGGCAGCCATGATCTCGTCATGCGATGCGCCTCCGAGATACTGCGCGATATGGATCGTCCCGGAATAAGTGCTCCAGATCCCCTGCTTGTGCCGGAAATATCCGTCGTTGTCGTTCCCGTACATCGTCCCGGCGATCCCGATCTGCTTCAGGTTGTTGAGACAGGAAATCGACCGGGAGAGTTCTTTGGTGGTGCTCAAGGACGGCAGCAGCATCCCCGCCAGGATCGCAATGATGGCGATGACGACCAGCAATTCGATCAGCGTAAAACACTTCCGGCATGAATTGTCAGATTTCAGCATGGCTTTTCTCCTTTCACAAAAGATGTGTTAGTATCGTAAGTCTTTTTCAGTATCCCCGGTTTGTCACGGCAAAGAGGAATGGATACAAAATTTCTCTCATCTCTCCTTCCTCATACCTCATACCTCATACCTCATACCTCATATCTTTTTTTCCCGTTTGCTCCATTCGCGGTCGAGCATATCGAAATAGACAAGCGCGGCCTTCCGGACCTGTTCGGGTGTGGAACCGCCGATCCAGAGAGTATTCGGATCGGGCATAACGAGGAAGGGCCCGGGGAAGTTTTCGGGGATTTTGAGTTCAGGGAAGTCCGCGGTCGTGCCCACGCAGATCTTCAAGGTTCCAGCGGACGTGCTGCCCGGTTCGCTTATGACAAGATCCGGCTTTGCCAGTTCCGCATCCAGAAAACCCGCATTGCCGTTCAATTTGCCGAATCGGCGCAGGCTGGCCGTTTCGGTGGGCCGGTACAGCGAAGTCATTTCCGCGGCGATCCTTACATCCCGCGCGGCCCCGGCCTCCAGAGCGGGCGTTTTCTCCGGGGCCAGGAACGCAACCATGGCATCCTCGGGGGCGAAGATCCCGCAGGCAGGCAGAAGCGGCAGCTCGACCGATTTTTCCGTCTTGCCGGAAATGAATTTCTTTCCGTAGTCGATACGGCGTCCGGCGAGATCCGCCGAAGGCAGCGTGAATTCGAACGGCGCATCAGCCTGAAGCGTGACGGATTTTTCGTCCGCCGACACGGACAGTTCGGAGATATCGCCTTTCAGCGTCACGGTCCGGAGGACGACGACTTCCTTCGGCTCGAGCGTAAGTTCGAACACGGTTTCGCCGTCGGCGAACTTCTGGTCCAGCTTTCCGGTCTGCGGGATAAAACCGTACGTCCCGCTGCCAAGATAGCGGTTGATGACCCGGACGGTCCGCGTCATCGTTTCCCGTTTCGGATTGCTGAATGTGAGAAGAGTCCCCTCGCCGTCGCCGAAGCGGCCGGTCCAGAACGGATCGGAGCCTTTGACCGCAGGGACGGGATGATATCCGGCTTCGCTGAGGGCTCGGATCGCGGAAAGATGAGGCTGGAAGACGGGGCCGCCTGAAATCCAGTTCATGGGATTGATCCCGAACTCATAGCACTTGAGCAAATAGAACTGCCGAAATCCAAGCTCCGCTTTTTCCTTCTTCTCCGGGTCGACGATCGACGGATGGAGAAGCGGATTGCGGGCCTGATTGCCATGCCAGAATGTAAGAGGCTTGCGGCCCATGATCAGACGCAGGGGCAGGATCATGCTCACGTTGTATTCGGGAAGACCTTCCATGATGGCTCCATCGCAATGGAAGAACGTGAACGGCGAAAAATCGCTCAGCGCCGCATTGAACATCGTCCCCATGATCTTGTCCCCGCGCTTCAGCGTATGGATATAATCGGAGAACGGGATCGGGGCCACCGTATCCGAGGTGAAGATTTTCCCGTCGTCATACCAGGATCTTCCCACCGCATACTCCAGCTGGCTCGGCACGTCGACATGGTAACTGCTGTTGGCCATATCGAACGAAAAACCGGCGATCTCATAGTGATCCACCACATTTTTCAGCTGCTTCTTCAAATAGTCGAAAAGGGGCGATCCGGGGGCGAAGGCGGACTTGGTTTTTCCCGCGTTGGAGGGCAGAGAATGGAGTCCGCTTGTGCCCGGCATCACCGCATCCGGATAATGCTTCGCCACATTCTGATGGATATCCTTGACCAGAATGTAGTAAAACATGGCCGCAACCTTGTCGCCCCACTGCATCTGCCGGACCAGCACGTCATGATATTCCTCGCGGGTGATCGGCTTTCCCTTCCGATGCCCGTAGTAACTCAGGTACTCGTTCGTCTCGCCCTGCCAGCCCTCGCCCGGAGGATACCAGTTGCCCGATTCATACCAGGGCGCATACGTCCATTCCCATTCGATCCGGGATTTCCGATTCGAATGAAGCAGAAACTCCCGCTGCAGATGGGCACTGCCCAAATATCCGCTGACTCCGTAGATCCGGGGATCGACGCCCGGCGTCGGCTCGAACCACTTCGGGTACGCGGTCTGATACGCTTCCACCGCATTGCGCCAGCCGAATTCCGGATCGAAGGAAAAATCGACGATCCCCAGCTCCTGCACACGGCGGTCGTCAACCACGATCCGGGCCTCCAGCACCAGACCATCGGAGGTCAAGGCACGGGTGAATCCGCTCAGGATCGTGTCCGGTGTAAATCCGAGAGCCCGGCCCGTACGTCCGTCCTCCGCGGACGCCAGGGGAAAGGCTTCCAGAAATTCCCGGCGTTCCAGCGGAAGGTTTTCCGCATTTCTTTCCTTGTTCCCGTCCCAGAAACGTTTCGGCGTGAAGCCGAGCGGGGACGTCAACCGGACGGAGAGGCGCACCGGTTCGTGCCGCGGACTGGTGAACCGAAGATCCCATCCTGCGATCGGCCCGTTCATTTTTTCCGCCCGGCAGGACCAGCCCGATCCGGAGAAATCCTGCGGAGAACCGGAAAGCGCGGTGCGGACAACGGGTTCGGGCTTTCCGAATTCGAAAATTTCCAGTACGGACTCGGATGCCGGAAGGAGACATCCCAGACTCGCAAAAAGTACGGACAAAACGATTTTATTCATGGCAGATCTCCTTCGTTTCCCTGACGCATTCCCGATCGCTCAACTCCGCTTTATACAGACTCTTTCCTTTCGGGAGAAGAACCGTCACCACCTGCTGCTCCTTCGCCGGATCCAGCTTCACCGTCTCCGGGACCGCGCCCGCCACATGGAGCTGCGTCCAGCCGCTTCCCGTGATCTCCGCCTCAAGAGTCGGCTGTTCCGCCCGGAAAAACGGATTCCGGAAGCGGGCCTGGCCCGCATTTCCCCCGTAGATGCCCACCCGCATGGCGCAGGCGGATATCCCGCTGCCGGCGGGAACGGGGACGGCCGTATCCAGCAGCAGCCATCTTGTGGCGCTCATGCACACAAGCAGATCCTCGTCGACGAAATCGCGGAGCGCCTCCCGCATCTCGTCGCCCATGATCGTCGAACGGAAAGTCAGGAACTCCGTCCGGCCCTTCCATGCAGCCGCGTCCGGCTTCCTCTGCAGCATGAGCCACAGTCCCGGAGTCGGATCATCCGACTGCACCTCCACGCCCGCACGATAGGTGATCCCCTCCTGCACGGGGATATCCTGCAGCCAGTATCCGAATTTCTTCCATTCCGTGTTGACGGCGAGACAATTTCCGTCTTCTTTTTGAATGACTTCCGATTTGAAGTACGGGGACCGCGAGCAGTTGTCGAAATGCCATCCCTTCGGCAGTCCTTTTTCATTCAGTTCATGGAAATCCGCGTTCCGCACCAGATTGGGTGACGGGATCAGGCGCAGTTTCAGCGCATCTCCCTCCCCCGCTGCCAAAGAAACCAGCGGCGCCGCCAGCAGCAGGGCTGCAATCCATTTGCCTTTCATATGAACCTCCTCGTCGGTTTTGATTCTTCCCGCCTTTACGAAATCAAATCATGTGCCAGGCCCGGAGCATGGCGTCGGCGGCGATCCGGTTGCCCTCCGCGTTCAGGTGCAAACCGTCCCGCGTATAAAGCAATCCCTCCGGCGACAGCTTTGCGTAATTCTTCTCCCGGAGTTCATCAAAGACGGCGTCCAGAGGGACCAGGCAGGTGTTCATGGCGTCCGCGGCCCGACGGGCGGCCAGACAGTACTCACGGCGGATATCGCCGAAATCGGAATAGAGCTTTCCCTCGTGCCGGGAGGTTATCGTACAGATGCTGAATTTCCGGATCCCGCCGTGCAGACGGCAGAGATGGACGATCCACTTCAGATTCTCCTCGAAGGTCAAGGGCGAAATGACGGGTTCATCCCGCCAGATGCCGCGCCCGATAATGGCATCGTTGTTCCCGAAGAAGATGCTGACGGCAGTGGGTTTCCGGTCCAGAACATCGCTTTTCAGCCGGGTCAGCGCCGCAGGCGTCTTGTCTCCGCCAAGACCGGCGTTGATGATCCGGATCCCCCGGGGCTCCAGATTTTCCTGAAGCATCTTGACATATCCATCGCCCGCCGCGGTCAGACTGTCGCCGAAGCACAGCAGGACATCGCCTGACTGAAGCCAGGGACCATCCATTTCAGGCACGCTCATTTTCACACTTCTCCATTCGGTTGATTCCCAGTTCCGGTTTACGCCATAAAATATAGCCGATCACGATGTTTTCAAGTGCTTATTTCATCATTTTACCGCTTATATTCTCAAAATAATACTTTACTCACCTTGATTTTCATTGCCGATGCAGTATAATATATCAGAAAGGCGGAATCATGTTCGATTATGCAAATCTTTATCAGAAGACCGGAAAGCGCGTATTCCGACTGGAACCCCTTTTCCCTCTTCGGGTCAAGCACGAAAAGACACAGCCGGTCACGGTAACGCACCGCCATGATTTCTGCGAATGCGTGTTCGTGATCCGGGGATGCGGAAGACATCAGTCGGAAGACCACCGGCCCGTCCCCATCCGGCGCGGCTGCGTGATCGTGATCCCGGAAGGCGGCTATCACGCCTATACGAAAGCCTCGTCCGATCTTTCTGTGATCAATCTGATGTTCAAGGTGACCCATCTGCCGCCCGTCCTGCTGGAACTCTATTCATCGGCGGTCTACAAGGAGATATTCCTGCGCGACGCAAAGGCGTTCGGCGACCGGGATTATCCGCTGATCCGCCTGAAGGAGACTGTCTTCACCGAAATGGAGTCCATGCTCGGATACCTGCTGGATGCCAGCAGCAAGGCGGGCAGACACTGCTACAAGCTGGGTCTCTTCATGGTCATTTTGAGCCGGCTCTGCGAACTCTGGCACATCCCGGTCGGAGAGATCCGTCAGCCGCTGGACATTCCGAAACTGACCGCCTATCTGGATGAAAACTTCCGGAAAGCGGTCTATCTGGAGGATCTCTCGAAGATGACCTCCCTCTCCCGGGCCACGCTGCTGAGGCATTTCCGTTCCGCGCTGGGGGTGACGCCCATGATCTATCTGCGGAATCTGAGGCTCCGCCACGCCGCCGAGCTGCTGGTCAATACCGACTTCAGCCTCAAGGAGATCGCCGATCAGTCCGGATTCACCAGCATGCCCTACTTCTTCCGCGCCTTCCGTTCATGCTACGGTGTCCCGCCCATGGAATATCGGACCGCGCCGCCGGAAAAACGCCGGTGAAGCTGAATCTTTATCTGCCCTGCATTTTTTTCAGCAGATCGTCCGCATCATCCCCGTAATAGAACAGCCAGCTGGAATGAAGCGGAGCCTCGAAGGTGAAGGAATCGGCATCACGGGCAATGATCCTTCCATTGAATACGTCCAGTACGTTTGTCTTACGGGGCAGCTTCACTGTCTTGAGTCCGGCAAAACGTGCATGAAGCGAAATGAGGGCGGCATTTGCCTCCATGGGATCGGAATTTTCCGAATAGATATGGACGCCCGTCCGTTTCGCCAGTTCGGTGAGGAAAGGTGTATCCAGCTGATACACGCAGGAAAAGATGGATTCCGCCCTTTCTGTCCGGACCGCGGCGAGACCGGGTTGTCCCAGCTCATTGACGCCCAGGACTTCCGCGTTCGGATCGGTCACGTAGAAGCACGGGGCGAAACGGGTTGTCCGGCCGCCCATCCACTGACCGTTCCGCAGTTTGACGGCAGGGACGAGCGGTTCATCGGATTTTGCCAAACTGATTCCGGTCAAACGCTTCATGTTTTCCGTTGAATTTCTGCCATCGAAGGTGTATCCGGGGGCATATACCCAGAAGAGGGTGCATTCACGCTGACGGAGCTTCTCGACCGCCAGCAGAAAATCCTGGTCATATACAAAGCAGTTGAGGAAAATATACATTTTATACTCGCCGGGATGATCCTTCAAATCTTCCGCCAGCAGATAATCCACGGGCGCCCCCAGACGGGCAAACCTCGTGGCATTCCCGATAAAGCTCTCGTAGGTAAGCGTCTGACAGTTATTGAGTCCGGAGAGGACCGTGCCGTCCGGCCTGTACTGCTGATACATCTGGGTTCGCTCAAAGGGCCCGGCCAGCATGGGCATGGAAGTGACAGTTTTCTCGCTGAACACGACAGCGATTTTTGCATTCCGCCGTACGTTCCGTTCCAGGCAGAATTCTCCGATCCGGCGGATCTTTTCAAATGTTTCCGATAATGCAGGAAAGTCGAAATCGGTCCCGTTCCAGATGGCATAGAGATACGGGATCTCGTTGCGGCAAAGCGCAATACCCAGGTCGCGCCGGACGATGTCCAGAGTGGTCTGTTCCGTGACGGTCTGATAGATCCCGCCGGTCACTGCGCCGCAATGGGTTCGGGCATCGTCTTCGATCACGGGGATGATCCCGGCCTTGCGGATGGACTCGAAAGGTTTCATATCGCCGCAGGTATCGCCGAGATTCCGGATGGAATATGCCTGAGGCGAGAGCAGAAAGTCAACGGCTTTGGAATCCAGGACTTTCTTCAGAGCATAATGGGCACGCATCTGGGAGTTTCCTGAGCCGTGAAGCGTGGCGACATATCCATAGTAGGTGCCGACGAGCTTGCGCCCGTTCAGCAGATCCTTCGCCTTGGAGCAGAGATGGATCATCATATCCGCCACGGCATTGGAATAGAAATCATGATACGCGATCGATCTCCAGTGCTTCCCCGGCTCCCAGAGAAGTTCGCCGCCGTCGAGCTGATGTCGCTCCGCAAACGTGGGGATAGTATAATCCTGAAGCTGCGGATAATGCTTCCGAGCGAACTCCTCGAATGCTTTTCCCGCCGCGGGTGAAAAATCCAGAGCCCGCTTCGGTTTACTGGAATCCCAGCCCAGCCATTCGATGGTATGTCCGCCGGTGACCCGGTAGCCGAGGATCCGGTTCGCATACGGCGAGCTTTCCAGATATTCGATGGACTTCACCAGGCACTCCTCCATATCCTTCAAGGCTTGGCGGGAGGCAAAAGAATGATTAACGGAGGAGTTTTGTCCATCCATATTGATCGTGCCTTTTTCATCCTGACACATTTCGTCCGGATATTTCTCCGCCCAGTCAGACGGGGGATAGATGGAAAGATCCCAGATGAACCAGGCACCCGGGTTTTCCCGGCGCCAGGCTTCAGCATTCCGATCATACACGGTTGGATCGAATTTACCGCATTCCGGCCATGCCTGCCGCGCGCCGCCGAAGACGGTCACCAGGTTCAATGGGGCATCGCCGAAGCGGGGTAGCAGATCCGGGCGCCGTACGGAATTGGTCAGGCCCCAGATGAAAAAGGCAGGCTTGCCGTTCAGCACCACGTGCGGGCCGTATTCTTTGCTCTGTCCGATATGGACTTCCGGTTTCCGGCCGAACGCGGGATCCTGCTCGATCCGGAGAAAATCGAACTCCGCCTCCGGGAAACCTCCGTTTTTGCAGAAGATCGAGCCCGATTCGATACGGGCGGTCAGACGTCCGCTGTTCAGATACAGAGGCAGACGGTAATCGAATTCGATGCTCCAGGTCCCGTTTTCGCCGGACCGGATCGAGGCTGAATCCAGCGTAATTTTTTCGCTCCAGGCAAGCGATTCGCCTTTTCTCAGGGTAAGGGCCGCATCCAGCGGAGCAGAAAGGATCTTCCCCTCGAAATCAAAACGGAGCCTGACCGTACTGCCGGCACGTGCCGACGCCGGTGTCACGGAACCACGCAGAAAACGCTGCGGCACGGCATAGTCGTTGTAGGCGACCTTCACGATCCACGGGAGATTCGGCGGTCCTGCCTGCTCGATCACGCCCTCCCAGCCGGAGGCATCGAATCCGGGCCTGCTCCAGTTTTCGCTTTTGACCGCGCTGCTGCGAAAGGAGCCGTCCGTATCGAAACGCTCGAAGGAGCCGTCGGCATACTGCACATAAAGTTCGGCAAGCACTCCGCCCGCGCTCCGGGTGTTGTTGTAACGAAAGCCCCAAACGTTCTTTCCCTTTTTCAGGTTCGGAGAAACTTCCGCCGATTCCGTGACTTTCCAGTTGGAGTTTCGGGAGATGGAAGTGCCGTTGAGGAACAGCTCGGCGGAGTCGTCCGCCACATACTGCACCCACGCCTGGACCGGCTTCTCCTTCAGTTCGATCTCACGCCGGAGATAGAACGTCTCATACTTCCCGCCGCGGGGCATATCCTGCGGACTCTTGATCATTTTTCCGCGGAAATAACTCTCGTGCGGGGAGTGCGGTTTGCTGAAATCCACATATTCGGGCTTAAGGTCCGGCCATTTGTCCGCATCCAGCGTGTATTCCACGGGCGGAAGAGGCCGACGAACATCCATTTTCTCCATTCCTTCCATTCCTTTTTTAACCGGACTTTCGGAATCGACAATCCGGAGCTCGGAGATTTCGATCTGTCCGCCCGTATTCCCCGTTGGATCAAAACGCAAACGGGTGATGGGCCCGCCTTCGAACCAACTGACTTTGTTCGTCATATTTTTTTCGGTCAGGACCAGGGTATGCCATTCGCCGTCCGGGATCAGTTTGGGAATATCCCATCTTGCCCGATCAGAGAAGTGTCCGTTCTCCCGGGCATAGTAGAGTTGCCCGCCCTGGCTGCTTCCAGCGGGGTTCTCATACCGGTAGCGGAATCGGAAGCTCCGGAACCGGGCCGGATCCAGCTTCAGCGGGCCGCTTACAAGTTGCGGATCGTTTTCAATCTCCGTCAGCATCAGAAGACCGTTCTTCACCTCGCATTTGACATTCCGCAGCGGCTTCCAGCCATCGAACTGATTGGTCTGATCCCAGACAATATCCGATGCGAACACAGAAATCAGCAGTCCTGCAAAAACAGTCCACAAAAAACATATTTTTTTCAGCATCTTATACAACTCCTGCTTTCGAATGGCTGCTTCATCTTACTTGGTCCATTGCCAGCTTTCCTTGCCGAATGCGGTGTAAATCGACTCCACCGACCCCGGATCCGGGAAAAAGAACGGCGAAGCATGACCATCCGCATACCCGATATTCGCCTTTCTCCCGTGAATCACTGAAATGGGATTCCCCAAATTCGACGAGTAGGATGAGTTCCGGCCATTGGTGATTTTTGCGCTGCCGATGTAGCGTCCGTGACTGTTCCAGTTGGCTCCGTCGCGGGAGTCCGACATCAAGAAAAACTGACTCGGCTGACTGATCCGGCTGAACCGGAGCGGTCCGTTCTGGCTGAGGTGATCGTTGACCCCGTAACTGGGATATGCGTACGGATACGCCCCCTTGTAGCTGTTGCTGTATCCCGCATCGGTTCCGAGATTCGTCGGATCCTCGGCCACACCGTTCTCCCATCTCGAACAGCAATCCTTGATCCAGGAAATGTTCCAGCTCGTCTTCGCGGATCCGGTGGGGCAAACGAACGATTTGCCGGTAATCAGCCCGTCGAAGATCAGCATTCGGGGCCAGCGGTGATACTGGTCAGTAGTGCCGCCGATTTGGAGCTGATGGACGAAGGAGCCGTTATTCTGATCGGCATACCCCTGAACGGCAAGCCAGATCTGCTTTTCATTGTTGAGGCAGAATGTCTCATGTCCCGCATCCTTGACTTTACTCAGCGCCGGCAGAAGCATCCCCGCGAGGATGGCAATAATTGCTATCACAACCAGCAGTTCAATCAGTGTAAACGTGTTTCGTGCGTGAGATTTGCGTTTTTCGCTTCGCATCATTTCAAGACCTCCTGTTTCAGGTTGCGGAGAAAAGGGTAAGATGTCGGTTTCCGGGGATAATGTATCGTCATTTTTTGTCCCGTCAATCTCTTTTTTACAAAATGTATCTCCTATTTACACAAAATTCATATCCTGAAAATTTGACTTCGGCAGGAAAGCCGCTATAGTACCGAAGGGGACAGAAATATGAATTTCAACAAGTTCAAATCAAAAAGCAGAATTTTTCGATACGATCCGGATTTTCCGCTTCGTGCGATTCGGGAACGTCAGGGCATGACGGTTTCGCATGGTCATGAGTACTGCGAATGCGTTTTCATCATCAAAGGACGCGGCATGCACCAATCCGCGAGCAACGATCCCGTCCCGATCCGGCGGGGCGATGTGCTCGTGATCCCCCGGGGCGGATGGCACGCCTACACCCAGTCGGACGAACTCGAGCTGCTCAATCTGATGTTCGACGGTTCTCTGCTGCCGCCCGTCCGGATGGAATTGTACGCGAACCCGGTCTACAAGCGCATCTTTCTGCAGAGCCGTCGGCGGACCGGAGAAAATCACCCCATGACGCATCTGAAAGAGCGTGAATTCCGGAAAGTGGAAACGCTGCTGCATTATCTGGCGCAGGAAGGAACAAGTACGGGAAAGCACGGCTACAAACTGGGACTTTACATGGCTGTGCTCAGCCGTCTGTGCGAGGTCTGGGAAGTGCCGGAAGAGGAACCCGCCATGCCTCTGGACATTCCCGGTCTGACGGCGTATCTGGAAGAGCATTTTCTGCAGAAACTCTATCTGGAAGATCTGGCAAAACACGCCGGGATGTCCCGCACTTCACTGGAACGGTATTTTCAGGCGGCACTGGGGGTGACGCCCATGATCTATCTGCGGAATCTGAGGCTCCGCCACGCCGCCGAACTGCTGGTCAATACCGACTTCAGCCTCAAGGAGATCGCCGATCAGTCCGGATTCACCAGCATGCCCTACTTCTTCCGCGCCTTCCGTTCATGCTACGGAGTCCCGCCCATGGAATACCGGACCGCGAAGGCGGCATCATCGGCGAAAAAAGGACAGAAACCCGGTGCATGATACGGGTTCTGTCCGGGAACGACAGACGGTCAGGACTTTTTTGCCTTCTTCTTTTTCGAGGCGGAATCATCCAGTCCGGCGGTAGCGGAGAAGTCTTTCGCCTTCAGGCTCTTTCCGCCCGCGTCGTCCTTTTCGGTGAGCAGGAGGACGGAGAACGGAGCCAGGTTCATTTCCTTCTTCAGTGCCACGGGCTCGCGGTCATGTTTGTCATCCACGAGATACCCGGTGAAGTCCGAAAGTTTCGCGCCGTTCAGATCGAGCGTGACCCGGCAGCTGTCCTTTCCGCAGTTGGTAAGGAAGAGCGCCCTGCCCTTTTCGGAGGCGGCGGCGCAGGCGTATACACGGTCTGGCAGGGTGCGGAGTTTCTCCTGGGAATAACCGGGCTGCCCCACATACACGTACGGGGTATCGTCCGGATTTTTCACCGTGACCTCGCAACGTTTCCCGAGGCGGAAAAGTCGATTCCACATGTAGAACACGGAGTAGGTCCGCGTGGTGCTGATGTCGGGGAAATAATAAAGTCCGCCGTACGCACGCTGCGGATAGGCGTCGTAATACATGGCCTTGTCCATCGGTGCATCCTGCATCAGACAGAACGCGCCGGCCACGAAGCAGGCGCCTTCGGCCTTTTTCATGGTGGCGAAGCCGCGTCCCACATAATTCCATTCGTTGAAGATGCTTTCGACATGATCCAGCTTGTATTTCTTCAGCTGCCCGGCCACATATTTCCCGTGCAGGGCGATCTCTTCCGGATTCAGCGTGTAGAGGTGCCAGGAATAGAAATCCAGCGGACAGGCAGTCTTCTTCGCCGTCACGTACTTCAGGAATGCATGGAACCAGGTGTCGAAGCTCTTGTAGAACGCCGAACTCAATTTTTCTTCCCGGGTCTGCACGTAGAATCCGCAGGAGGCGTAGCCGCCCACCTTGATTTCCGGAAACTCCTTCTTCAGGCGCTTCGAGGTGATCCGGTAGAGTTCGAAATACTGCTCCATCGTTCCGCTCCACATGGGCGGATTCTCCGGCTCGTTCCAGATCTCCCAGTATTTGATCCCGAAGCGGAATCCGTTCGCCCAGCCGCAGTTGTAGTGACGGACGATCCCGGCGCAGATCTCCGACCATTTCTTGAAGTCCTTCGGCGGACAGTTGTGATAGCCCTTGATCCGGTAATTGTTCTCGATCGTGACGCCCAGACGGTAGAAGATCTTTGTACCCGCGGCGTGCAGCTGCTTCAGATACGCGTCCGTAAATGCGAAGTCATACGACTCCGGCTTCTTCGGATCCGCGTCGAAATCCGGAAACACGTTCGGGATATCCACATACCGGGCCCCGCCGAACGCGCCGCCCGTATCGTGCAGACGGCAGTACGGGATGCCCGCCTCCTTGAATCCCAGCGGCGGCTCGTAAAGGCTCATGGGACTGTTGTTCACACCGTGCAGAGGCTTGATACTACCCTTCACCCGCTTACTGAAGTCGACCGAAACGACGGCTTTTCTCATGATGGTCCATCCTTATCTGTTTTTGGATCGTTGAATCGTATGGCGGGAGAGCATACCTGCGGAACATCTTTCCCGCAAGCACCGTTCATCCCGGATTTATGGCTTTTCCCTCAAAAATTGTTATTTCCCGACACTCCCGTCCGGTCCGGAGCCGCTCTCCACTTCGAACGTCAGGGAGAATTCTTCCGCCGGAGGACGGTTCTTCTCCCAGGGACGCACATAGATCAGGCGGATGTCCGTACGTCCGGGTCCTTCCGCCTGAAACGAAAGACTGCGCTTCCCCGGGGCTCCGCACAGATCCCCCTTCGGCGCGATAAAGCGGTCCTCCCGCAGACTCACGACTTTCCTGTCAAGCGCCGGAGTGCCGAATTCCCACTGGAATCCCGTGGTGGGATTGCTGGCCAGCTGAACCGTAACGATATCGCCGCTCTTCAGATGCAGAGTCCGTCCTTTATCGGCCGTCGTAAGCTCGTAATGCTGCGGATCCGCGCCTGTCGTCGAACAGGCGCACAGGATCGCCGAAAGCAAGGCCGCCGCCGTCATTTTCATCCGGGAAAAACGCATATTTCCTCCTTAAGGTCTGGGATTGATTGCCGAACTGCTCTGCCGGATAATATACGGCAAAACGGTTTTTCCGCAAACGGCGAACGTCCCCCGGAAATGATTTTTCCGCAGAAAAATGTTATTTTTCAACAGCGGCCGAATCAGGACCGCTCGGTGCCTCGACCAGTCGGACATGATCGATCCAGACCTTGCCCGTCGCCTTGCGCAGCGTGAAATCGATCCCGGGTCCGGGAATGTCCTTCTTGCGTACGACGGTCGTGGTCTTGAAACGGAATTCCATGGGTATCCAGGGCATGGTGCCCGTGAGGCGCGCGGTGCCTTTGGTGGGATACTCCCGCATTGACCCGTCGAAATCGTCGAACCGCACGTAGAATCCGCCTTCCTTGTCCTGCGCCTTCACATCTTCCAGTTTCGCAAAGAATGTGAGAATGTATTCTTTGCCGGGTTTGACCGGAGGCAGAGTCCGGAGTACGCACCAGAAATTGCTCAGAAAACGGGAAGAATCCAACAGCGCGGCGTTTTTCCCCGAGATGATGTATTCGGTGGTCAGGGGGAACTGTCTGTCGCTGCCGAACCAGCGCCAGGAGCCCAGACGATCCGGGGATTTTGCATCCGGCTCACCCTCGAAATCGCCATCCGGAATCAGATTCTTTTCAGACTCCGGCTGGAAGCGGAGCGTTCCGAAGTGATGGATCTCGAAGTTGTTGTTCAGATAGAACGGACCCCAGACGAAAGACACCGTACGCAGAGGTGACGGGATATAACGGCGGGTGAGATTGGCCAGCATGCCGGACTCGTCGGCCTGCGGCAGACTGCTCCGCGGGATCCGGATCTCGGTGATCCAGCCCTGGCCGGGCGTAATGACGCTTTTCGCCTCCGCGCCGCTGTTCCATGACCAGTCGGCCTCCTTGTCCTTGAGGCGGACCAGATCAGCGATGGAATCGCAGGCATTGACCATGATCTGGTAGCAACGTTCCGGGTTCCGGTCCGGCGAGAGGAAGACTTCCACTCCGGAGTCCCGCCAGATATCTCTGTTATCGAAATCCCGGGCAAAAGCCTGCGGCGTGCCCCGGTCTTCGCATTCGAATCCGAAATAGAAGTAATCCTTGTCCCGAAGAGCGCGCACGGTCGTCCGGACTTCGCAGGGCGTCTTTGCTTTTCGGGTCGGGATAAGGGTAATGACCTCCGACTGTTTCCACTCGGGATCGTCCAGCTTGCCGTCCAGAACGGGCGGCTGACCAGTTTCCGGCATGTAAGCGCCCCAGGCGGCAATGGCCCGCTGATCGCATTCATAATTATCCGCCGCCTTGATGGCGGGCAGCCACATTTCCCGGCGCAGGATTTTGACCCGTTCGAGATATTCCGGCGTCTCAGTTGTAAGTTTTTCCGCCTCGGCGAAGAGGTCGTTGATCCGCTCACGCTCCGCCGGGGAATAAATGGTGTTCCACATTTCCCGTTCGGAGGGATAGACCGGAACGGGGCCGATGTTCGTACTGATGGTATGGCCGGCGATTTTCATCCAGTTCCGCTCGATAGAGTCGAAAAACTCCTTCATCGGCCCGGCGGCGGGCCCGAACATAAGTCCTGCATGCTCATCCAGCAGTTTTTCCACATCCGTTTCAGAATTCCAGAGAATTTTTCCGTAGATGTAGAAATTCAGATAATTGAAAAAGATGTATTCGGATGAACTTTCAAAATAGCATCCGACGACATACGGTTTAGCCCTCTTCAGAAACGAAGCGGCATAGCGCGGCGTCGTGGCCGGTATGCCGGGAAATTCCCCGAAATATTTGCCCGGATAAGTCCACATGAGCATCTTTTCCTTAACCGTACCGGCCCATGCTTTGAGTTCCGCAAAATCTTTCTCCCGGGCATCAGGAGTAAGTTCGTTCCAGGCGCCCCGGACAGCAAAGGAAAGGATGATGTTATCCGGAATGGGAAATGAAGGGGGCATTCCCTCCCACCAGCCGTAGTGACAGGGGATGACGATATACCCGTCGATCCCGGCGTCTTTGACCGCCATCGCTACGTCGCGGAAAAAACTCCAGTAATGCTCTATCTGCTGCTCTTTCGTACCATGGAGCAAAATGGGGGCGCATTTCGGGCAGGTGCATTTCACAACGCAATCCGGCGGAGAGAGCGTAATTATTTTTTTGCCCGGCTGAAAACACCAGTGCCAGCCGACTTTGCCTGTCTCCGGATTGATGATGCCCCTTACCGAGGCATCTTCTCCCTTCATGCAGGAAATGATATCGGCAATCACCTCTTTCTTGAAACCTTCGCTGGAGTAGCAGAAATGGCTCTGGTCGCCGGTCGCGGTATAACCGGGATCGATGACCCGTTTCCCGTTTTTCTGCAGCGAAAAATATTCCGGATGGCTCTTGCCGAAACGGGCACCGTAGGTCAAGTACCGCAGCGTGTGAGGATAATAAATCCGGGTCGTTTCGTACCGATGACGGAGTCTGTTGATTTCCAGTGTTTTTCTGGTCAGTTCCTTTCCCGTGTCGCCATTGTAGTCGCTGTAACAGCGCTGATAAGAATCGGGACGGTCGTAAAGATCAATCGAAGGAAGACGCCACTCGCTCATTCTGGGAATGATGGTGCCGAATTTACCCGGCAGATAGAAATGCATTCCCGCAAAACGCTCCAGAAAATCATACGTCCCGAACAAAGTCGCATGCTCCCCCCACAGCAGATTATTGCGTTGAGAATCCCGTCCGATGATCAGAACACCGCCGGGAAAGGTTTTCATGACAAAGCCGTCCCGGTCCAATCCCTTTACGTCCACGCCCAGTTCGGATGCAAGATCAGGACTGCCGATCACGATGGCGGGACGATTCCCGGTGGGCTTCTCAAGAACGGTCAGTTTCGTGCCGAATGTCCGGCCCAGCAGCGAGGCGGCCTCCGAACCGGCGAATTTCACCGAGACCGGAGCATCGGCGGGAACAACGATCTCAAAGTTCACCTGGCCGTCCTTCACCATCTCGAAAAGCGGTTCCGCGCCGATCTCGATTTTACGGGGGATCCGGGGGTCCAGCTGCACCGGCGGCAGCGGCTGCTCCGCGTGAAGGATCGACATTCCCGCGGCCAGCAGAAGCACTGCAAATTTCTTCATTATTTTCTGCATATTTGATTCTCCTGTTTAAATCCGAAAGGAAAGCATACGTTCTACTGCAAAAATTGGAATAATCTGTGGAGTCAGTGTCTTACGGTCCTCTTGTTCCCGTAATAATCGAGATAGGACGCAGTTATTCCCAAGTTGCTCAACCCCTGCTCCTGAAAATTCATGATCACGTTATGCCCGAATTCCTCTCCCGAGGAGGAAACGGCATGACCATCCAGATAGGCGCTGTTCAGGATTTTATTGTGAGCCTCATAAACAGTCGCGCCATCATCTGCAGTCGAGGCAACGGATGTCGACCGGTTATGCGGATCGCTTGAATTTCTTGTTGTGTCGGCAAACAAATAAAAAGTGGCCGGTTTCTTCACCTTTTTGTAGGATGCCGTATAGAATTTTTTCAAAAGAAGTGTGTTCGGCGTGTTGCTGTCGGTCAGTCTGCGATAGCCGAGGACATTATACGTAAAATTCCATTTCCAGTTTGTCGGAAAATTCGAAACCGAGGAATCTTTCATAGCGGGACAGAATACCACATCGCTTACCCCCATGTACCCGCAAGAGTAAAGGACTGTAAAATAGCTTGCGCCATCCGTCACGGTGGGAGTCCACGACATGTTGACCGCCCCCAGAGAGTCGATTTTAAATTTATAATT
>JAFZZR010000015.1 GCA_017615635.1 Lentisphaeria bacterium | reverse complement strand
TTCTCCTCCTTAAAGGTTTGTATCGTGAATTGTTGTAGGCAGAATAGGCAAAATAGGCCGGATACGCCTTCGCGTTTCCGCGCTTACAGCGGGACAAGCAAGCAGATTTTTACCTCATACCTCATACCTCATACCTCATACTTCATACTGCCTGCCTCATACCTTATTTGAAACGCTTTCGCGCTCGATCAGAACGGATTTGAGGATCGTCACTTCCCGGGGACGGTCCGGCTCCCGGATGCGCTTCAGAAGGAGCCGGATCATGGCGGAAGCGATCTCGTCGGGCGAACCGAAACGAATAGTCGTGAGGGATGGGACCGTATTTGCGCTGTAGGCGATGTCGTCATGTCCCAGGACGCTGAAATCCTGCGGGATCCGGTATCCCCGTTCGTGGATGCGGCGCATGATGGGGACGGCGAAATCGTCGTTGAAGAGGATCAGGGCGGAAGGCAGATCGCGTCCTTTGTTCCGTTCCAGCAGGAGATCGAAGGAATCGGCGGGAGACGCCAGATCATCGAGATTGACGTGCCACCGTTCGGGGAACTCCAGTCCGTATTCCTCCGCTGTGCGGACCAGACTTTCATACCGGGGCAGACGGAACGTCCCCAGGAAACCGATCTTCCGGTGTCCGCGGGCCTTGAGATGCTCCATGATCAGCCGGGAATCCTGGTCGGCGTCGATACTGACGGCGTCGAATCTCGGATCCTTGTGGAAGTAGCTGACCACCGGGATCCGGACGTCGTCCGGAAGCAGGGAGGCGGCCACGGTAATGAGTCCGGCGATATTCAGGGAGAGGAGATCGCGCAGGTTTCCGGGGACGGGGTTGAAATTGTTGTCGATGGCGAAGACGGGCGTGTAGTTCTTTTCGGCCAGACCGCTCTGGATCGCCATACAGAGTTCGGCGATATAAGGATTCCTCCAGGGCGGCATGATCACCCCGATCAGGCGGCTTTTCCCGGTCTTCAGAGCCACGGCGGCCTGATTGGGCTGATACTGGTGTTCGGAGGCGACTTTGAGAATGGCTTCACGCTTCTCCCGGGACACGCAGTTGGGCCGGCTGTTGTTGAGGACAGCCGTCACGGCCTGACGGGAGACACCGACGATCGCTGCGATATCTTTGCTTCGAATCATAAGCAAACTCCAGGGTAGTCCGGGCGGACGAAATGCCGGTATGTTGCTCGTGCTACATCAACAGATATAATAGCACGCCCTTTCATCCTTTTCAAGTACTTTTCTCAAAAAAAGACCCGCACCACGCAATTTGCCGGATGATCGGCAGGCAGCGCTTCAGATGGAGAAAAGGCAAGCCCGCGGACCTCTCAGAGCTGTCCCTGGGGCGGAAGATAGGCAACCTGAAGCCTTTTGCTTTTCTTCTTTCCAATACGAGTCTGGAACTCGATCCGGAATTCCGTGAATTCGATTTCCGGATGCCCGAATTCCCGCAGAAAATCGGTGAACTCCTCCGGGGATCCGATCAGAAGCGCGCCTTTTTCCCGGATGAGATCCCGATGCAGCCGGATACTGACCGGATCGGTCAGCGGACACGCCGGGGGACGTCCGGGCATATAGTTCTCGCAGAACGTGGCTTCCCACTGATCGCCGACCACGACGGAGACGGGCTCCTTCGATTTGGTCTTCCAGAACGCATCCACATGAGCGATGAGATCCTTCGGTTCGGTATGGATCCGGAGGCGCGGTTTGGCGAGCAGATCGACAGTCGTTCCGACGAAGAGGCAGAGCGTCAGGATGACCAGCATCAGATAGATCCGGCGGAAAATACCCTCGTCGATCCGGAACGGGAACAGGGCAACGGAAGCGAGTCCGGTCCAGGACTCCACGGTACAGAACCACATCATCACGATCCCGTTTCCGCACAGGGTGAGCAGGACAAAGAAAATGTTCGGGATCAGGGTCAGGATCAGCGCCGGGATCAGGACATCCCTGCGGACCTTCTCGCGTATTCTTTTTCTGATTCCGGGAATGGAGGCGATCGTCAGGACGACGATCTGAACCACGAACGGATAAAGCGCCGAGCTGAGGGCCAGGAACGGGATATGCCACGGCTGTTCTTCATGGATCCTGTTTCCCACATGCCGGAAACAGGCGAAATCGTTCTGGAAAAGCCAGCGGATATGCGGCGCGATAACGGCCAGAAAAACGGCAATGGCGATCCAGGGGCCCCAGGAGAAAATCTGTTTCCGGTATTCCGCATTCGCGAAAAAGATGATCAGGAACCCGATGAAAAGGAGTCCGGCCGTATACTTGTTCAGGAGTCCGAGCCCGCAGCAGAATCCGAAGATGATCCAGAGGTAAATCTTTTTCTGCATGAGAGATTTGAAGAAAAAGTACGTGGTGACCGGGCTCAGGGCGATCTCCACAAAGTAGGTGCTGAATTTCGTTTCGGAGGGATTGTAGTAGAAGAGGAAGAAAAGAAGAAGTGCAGCCGTCACGGACGAATACTCGTCCAGGAACAGGCGGGCGACTTTGTAGACATGCCATGCCCCGATCATCAGGCAGAGCTGCGCCGCCAGATAAAGACTCCAGTCGGAATGCCCGGAAAGAAGAGAGAAAAGGTATCCGAGCCAGCCGGAGAGCGGCGGATGCTTGAAATGGCCCCATTCCCCCTGGGCGCCCCAGGAGATCGTCTCCAGGATATCGAGTCCGAGATGATTCTGAAGCAGAGAGCATTGCAGGGTCCAGAAGCAGGCGGCACATCCCATGAAAAGGAGAAGCGCTTTGACCGGATTTCTCGTAAGAGCAGAAAATTTTTCTTTCATCACAATTCCGTGTTTTGGCTTGTTCGGGGAAAAATCCCGCATCGCAGGATAACAAAATCTTCGAAAACCATTCCTTACAATATCATCTTTTTACACTGTTTTCAAACAGGATTACGGTATATTTTTTCAGTGATCCGCATTTTCGGCTTTTCGACTGGAAAAAGATGGTTTGTGTGCTACAGTAAAGTGAAAAAAAGAACAGGCAGGCGGCCATGCAAAAAGATCCGTTTCTGCCGGAAAGGACAGACCATGAACTTCGGTGAACTCGGACTTCAGACAGCTTCAAAACTCGCATCGATCAGAATCGTACCCGTACTCGTTCTCAACAGCGTGGAAGACGGGATGAAAATGTGCGCCGTCCTGGACCGGTGCGGACTCCGCGCCGCGGAGATCACCTTCCGGACCGCCGCTGCGGAAGACGTTATCCGCGCCGCCGCAAAGGAATTTCCCTCGCTCTATCTGGGAGTGGGAACGATTTTGAATGTCAAAGACCTGCACCGGGCGTTCGATGCGGGGGCAAAATTTGCAGTGGCTCCCGGATTCAATCCCACGGTGGTGCGTGAGGCAGTGAACAACGGATTTGCCTTTGCGCCCGGAATCTGCACGCCCTCGGAAATCGAACAGGCCTGCGAGCTCGGATGCCGCTTCCTCAAATTCTTCCCGGCCGAGGCCGCGGGCGGGCTCAAGTTGCTGAAGGCGATCTCTGCGCCCTACAAGCATCTGGGACTGCGTTTCATGCCCACGGGCGGCGTCACGGCGTCCAATGCGGCCGACTATCTTGCGGTGAAAGAGATCGCGGCCGTCGGCGGCACCTGGCTGGGGAAGAGCGCCGAAATCGAAGCAGGCAACTGGGCGGGGATCGAAGCAACCGTCCGTGAGGCCGTCGCACTGGCGGCGAAGCTCTCCGTCTGACAGGCGGCTCAGGCTTTTTTCCCGAGTTTCATTCTCTTCTTTTCGAGAAGAGGATCGGTCAGGCCCAATTCTTCGAATGCGCGGGTGCGCAGATAGCAGCTTTCGCATCGTTCACACGGCATCCCGTCGGGCAGCGGATCGTAGCAGCTGTGCGTCAGGGAGTAGTCCACACCCAGATCCAGACCTCTCCGGATGATCTCGTTTTTCCGCAGATTTTGAAGCGGCGCATGGATCTGGAACGTCCATCCGTCGTCCACGGCCCTGGTGCCCAGCTGTGCGGTGCGGGAGAAGGAGGAAATGAAGTCGGGGCGGCAGTCCGGATATCCGGAATAATCCAGGGAATTGACCCCGATGTAGAGATCGCGGGCTTCGACGGTTTCCGCGTAGGAGACGCCGAAGGAAAGGAAGATCAGGTTCCGCGCCGGAACATAGGTGACGGGGATCCCCCCGTGCGCTTCGGCGGCGGACGGAACATCGATCCGGTCCGAAGTGAGGGCGGATCCGCCCCAGAGCCTCATATCGAACCGGACGGTCATCAGGGGAACCGAGGCGGCATCGGCCACGCGGCGGGCGGCCTCCAGTTCCACGCGGTGACGCTGTCCGTAATCGAAGGTGACGGCCAGAGGGTCGAAACCTTCGGCTTTGGCGATGGCCAGACAGGTGGAGGAATCCAGTCCTCCGCTCAACAGAACAACGGCTTTCTTCTTCATGCAGACTTATACTCCTTCCGCATCGGCGCCCCAGATGATCTTATGAAATTGAAGATTGATGCGCACGGGCAGCCGGTCGCGCAGAATCCATTCACACAGTTTCGGCATATCCATAGTCCCGAAGGCGGGACTGAACAGGATGTTCGGCGTCTGATCGGCCAGGCGGAACTCCGCAAGGGCCGACCGGGCAAAATCGTAGTCGCGACGGTCGCAGATTACGAACTTCACCTCGTCGCAGGGCCGGAGCGTCTGAAAATTCTTCTTCAGCATCTTCTTCGATTCCCCACTGGAGGGCGGCTTCATATCAATGATGCGTATCACGCCTTCCGGCAGCACGGTGCAGTCCTCCGCCCCGTTGGTCTCCATCAGCACGCGAAGTCCCGCGGAGAGCAGCTGACGGCACAGTTCCGGCGTATTTTCCTGCGCCAGAGGCTCTCCGCCCGTCACCTCGACAAGCGGAATCCCGGACTCGACAGCCTCCCGGACCAGCGAGGAAACAAGGCGGTCGTGCCCCGCCTGAAACGGCCGGGCTTTCAACGTGTCGCACCAGGCGCAGCGGAGCGGACAGCCGGACAGCCGGATAAAGAAACAGGGCATCCCGGCCCGGGTGGACTCGCCCTGGATCCCGGCGAAAGTCTCGTATACACGCAGAATCGGATCGTTTTTCATGCCCGGCTCCTTTCATCCGGTTCGCTTTTGTGCCGAAATATCAGCAGTCTCTGTGTCAGAAGAATAATGCGGATCCCTTCCGACACGCACGGTTCGCAGCCCGCCGCCCGGATCACTTCCGCCGGGTCAAGAGGCCGCTCGTCCGGAAAGGCCCACAGCTTCAGAAATTCCAGGATCCGCCGGACGAACCGGTACAGGCCCGTGTCCTCGGGGAAAAGGATCGCCACGGCGCTTCCGGGCTTCGCCAGTTCGAAATGAGCCCGGACCGCCTGTGCCGTATCCTCCGGGGAAAAATGTTCGATCAGGCCTGCGCTGAATACGAGGTCGGCCTTCCAGTCCGGGAGAGAGCCCAGTACGCTGCGGAGTTCCGCTTTGCGCCGGCAGGGAAGAGACTGATCCAGAAACAGCGCCAGACTGCAGGGATTCGTATCGATCACACCGTACTCCGCAAAACGGAACCGCTTCGCCAGACGCCGGGCAAAGGAGCTGCCGCCGCCGCCGAGCTCCACGGCGGATCCGCCCTGAGGCGGGATCAGCCCGGTGCGGATCAGCGCGGCGATCAGACGGCCGGACGTGATCCGCCGAAGCAGATACGCTGTAGGAGCCGGAGCACGATAGTACCGGTCCCAGTCCGTCTGTTTCCTTATGTCCATAATTCGTTCTTTGCGGTTTCTTTTGCTGCGTATGCGTAATGTATCACGGAAGGGCGGATTTTCCAGCCGGGCCGCCTCAAATCCAGGTTTTCATGACGATGGTGCGGCCGCCGCCCTCCGGGATCAGGGAATATCCGCCGCAGGAGGCGGGGATCAGAACCGTGGAGCCGGGCGCGATCCGGAGTTTCTCATCAGCGCAGGAGAGAGTCAGTGCGCCGGACACGCTGGAGATCAGGTGAAAACTGAGGCCGTCCGGAGAAGGCATATCCAACGGCCGGGAGAAACTTATCTCGTCCGCCTGAAAGAAGGGACACCGCACCAGCGGCACGATGCCGTCGGCAGCGCGGCGTCTGGAAACCAGAGGCTCCTCGCGCATGGCGAAATTCACACACTCGCGGGCCTGATCCACATGAAGAGTCCGGGGCTTGCCATCGGCGCCCAGGCGGCCCCAGTCGCTGATCCGGTAGGTGGTATCGCTGTTCTGCTGAACCTCGAGGATCAGGTTTCCGCCGCCGATGGCGTGAACGCATCCGGCCCGGATGAAAAAGGTATCGCCTGCCTGAGCCTCGTAGACATGGAGCTGTTTCTCGATATCGGCGGAATCGACCCGGGGCCAGAAGGACTCCGGCGAGGCGCCCTGCGCCACGCCCGCCACGATCTTCGCGCCGGGATCCGCCCCGATCACATACCACATCTCCGTTTTGGGCTCGGCACCGCCGCCAAGACGGGCGCAGGCCGCTTCATCGGGATGCACCTGAAGGGAAAGACGGTCCCGCGCATCCAGGATCTTGACCAGCAGGGGGAATCTTGTTCCGTTTACGCGGGAGCCAAGCAGACCGGATCCGAATTCCTCCATAAGACTGCCAAGGGTGCGTCCCTTCAGGGGACCGTTGAGCACCCGGGAGGAAAATTCGGGGCGTTCGCAGATCTCCCAGGCTTCGCCCACGGGGGAATGATCGTCGGGAAGAGTCCGGTGAAAAACGGTTTCCAGCTTCCGTCCGCCCCAAATGACGGTTTTGAAGAAGGAAGTGAAAGCGAGGGGATAAAGAGGTGTTGTCATATTCGTAAACTCCGTGATTCCTGTTGCGCGGGTCAGTCGGCGGGGAAGCCGACGGGCTGGGTGTAAAGGACGGTATGTCCCTCGTCCAGCTTCATGGCTTCGGCCATTTTCTTTTTATCGAATCCGCCGCAGACGACCGTGGAAAGGCCCTCGGCCGTGCAGAAGAGATACACATTCTGGACGGCGGCTCCGGCATGAAAATGATTGAACTCGGCCGGCATACTTGTATTCTTTCCGACGTAGACGAGGACCAGCGGGGCGGAACGGGGCATTTCGGGACGCATGAAGGCATATCCGCGAAGATCGCCTCTCACGGAAAGGACCAGGGCGTTGTTCTTCGCATCGTACTTGTAGCATCCGGAGGGGAAGAGGACGAAGACTTCGAGGCTCTGCGCGTTTCTGGCCGTGGGAATGGTGCGTTTCCCGTCGGGACTCGAAATGCCCCAGGCCGCATAGAGAAGGGAGGAGAGAGTTTTGAGCGGAATCTCATCGGATTTGAAGCGCCGGGCCGAACGTCTCTGGGAAATGACATTCATCAGCGCCTTTCCGCCCTCGGTTTTCGGAGCGGGCAGCGGAATCACGGAGGCGTCCTCGCGCGCGGAGAGGGAGAAAGCGCCAAGCACGGCGCAAAGGAGGAGGGAGACCGGAAGAAGACGGTGTTTCATGTTTTGTCCTTTCATGTTGTTATGTTTGCGTGAGTTCATGGTAACGTCAGAAGCCGGAATTCTGCCGAAGGATCTCGTCGTCCGGCACGCGGTACTGCCCGTTCATGGGAAACAGTTCGCGGACCTTGTCCAGATCGGCCTTGACCAGCGCCGGATCCGCCTTCGCGGCATAGCGGATCTTCGCCCGCCGCAGATAGAAGGAGGACCGGAGCGGCGACCGTTTGATGGCTTCATTGATAAATCCTTCGGCGGCGGCATAATCACCCTGAAACGCCATGAATCCCGACGCCGTGGCCCAGGGGAAGGGATTGTACGGATCCAGTTCCGTTGCGCGCCGGAGAAGACGGATCACCGCGTCCCGTGGCGGCGGAGCATAGGAATCGGTCCCTATGGCGGCCCGGGAGAACCGTGGATCCAGCGCCTCCTGAAATTCAGCGAAGGCCTGTTCGCTCCGCATCATGTGAGAGCCTCCGGCCGCGGAAAACAGCGCAAACACGGCGAGCCCGATCCGGAGGATCCGGGCCCGTCCGGGGGAAACGGATCTCCCTCTCTCCTCACAACCGGAGGATCCGCCCCGCTGGAAGGCCAGCAGGACCAGGATGGCGTAAGTGCAGAGGAACGCAGGCGTTTCGTAGGTGATTTCCAGCATGAAGTCCGTAAACGCGGCGGCCAGGGCGCAGAACAGCGCGTAGGGCATGACGTCGCCGCGGGCGGGCGGATCCTTCAGGAGACGGCGGAACAGCAGGATCAGCGGCAGGATCAGCAGGAAAGCGGCATTCAGGAACGCCGCGATCCCGCATTGGGAACCGAAAAGAGTTATCATGTTGTGAGGCGTGTGAGGAGCCTCGTCGTTCACCAGGAGTTTGAGCCGCTGATAATCGTGGAAGAAATCGCCCCAGCCGGTCCCGAAAAGCGGATGCGATGCCATCATGCGGCAGCCCGCCCAGTTGTAATCGGCCCGGAAGACCAGAGAGCCGCCGCCCCGGTCCGTAAACAGGATCGCACAGGCGAAGACGGCGAGTCCGAGGACGGAAGCCGCCAGGCAGGCGATTTTCGTGCGCCGGGAAACGGGAAGAGCGAAGAAAAGCATGACAACGCCGAAGCAAAGGGAAACGAAAGCGCCCCGGCTCCTCGTGGCGAAGAGGAGAAGCAGCACGATCAGGAAGGCGGGCACCGAAAGAAGCCAGCGGGCCGCTTTTCCCGGCTGGACACGCTCGGATCCGAATTTCCACAGCAGCGCGGAAAGGATGGGCAGCATCATGGCCAGATATCCGCCGTAGGTATTGCAGCTGGGGAAATCACCCTGAAGACGGCGCTCCTCTATCCGGAGAAGGAGCCTCTGATCCATCTTCCCGCCCAAAGCCTCGTTCTGTCCGGCCACATGCGCCTGAAGTTCATCGAATCCGGTGAAATACTGATGGATGCCGGAAAGGGCCGCCAGGGCGCCGCCGATGAAAAGCGCGCGGAAAAGAGCCGTCCGGAACTCGGGACGCCGTTCCAGAAGAAGATAAACCGAGATCGTAAAGCAGCCCGTGCCGAACGCATAGGAGATCATCTGCAGCGCATACTCCGGACAGGAGGCATGGACCAGTCCGAAAACGGAGAGAAACGCCAGGCTCACCCACAGAACGCACCAGAGCGCCGCGGCGGAACGGCGGAAGGGAGTCCGGCTCGTTCCGTGCGCCGCCAGAGTCAGGAGGAGAAGGATGGATGCCAGAAAGGAAAAAAGGTGATTGGGCCAGACGACGAAGATCAGCGAAATGACATCGAACCAGTAGGAGGAGGGCATCTCCGGAACGGAAACGATGGAGGCGAATTTGACAGGCAGGAGCGCAGCGAGGAACCAGGCGAGTATCTCTGCCGCGGCGCCGAAGAAATCGAATTTCACATTGTTTCGGATGGAAGTCATGCTCATGCCCTCGGATGTGCTTTCTGATAGATCTGTTTCATTCGTTCGGCGCTGATATGCGTGTAGATCTGCGTCGTGCTCAGATTTTCATGCCCCAGACGCGACTGCACGCTCCGGAGATCGGCTCCCGCATCCAGCAGATGCGTGGCGAACGAGTGGCGCAGCTTGTGGGGCGTCAGATCGGGAGAGAGTCCCGCAATGGACAAATATGATTTGAAACTGCGCTGGAATGAACGGGCCGTCAGGCGCTGTCCACGCTGACAGAGAAACACGGGAGCGTTCGTGCGGCCGTCGGCGGTACGGAGCTGCCGGAATCTCAAATAGGCACGGAGGGCACGGACGGCGGGGCCGCCCAGGGCGCAGTACCGTTCCTTCTTGCCTTTTCCGCGCACCTTGAAGACCTGGGAGACGAGATCGATATCCCCCAGGTTGAGCCCCAGCGCCTCGCTGATACGGAGTCCGCCGGAATATATGACCTCCAGAATGGCCTTGTCCCGCGCGCAGGAGAAATCGGCGCCTTCCCGGGTCTTCACGGCCCCGACCTCCACGGCGTTGCGCCAGAACGGTTCGGGCGCGTCCAGGAGACGGCCCACTTCGTCCACCGTCATGTATTTGGGGAGCCGCTTCTCCCGTTTCGGCGAGGCCAGCCCCTGAAAGGGATTCCGGGAAACGATGTTCTCCCGTACCATGAACCGGAAGAAACTGCGCAGCGCGGAAAGTTTCCGGAGAAGAGAGGAACGTGCAATGGGTTCCGCCGACTGGATATCGACTACATAAGACCGGGCGTCGTTGACATCCGGGAGGCTCCAGTCGACGGGTCCGGCCTCGGGATCCTGCTTCAGGGTCAGGCGTGCGAACTGGACGATGTCGATCCTGTAGGAATCGCAGGTGTGATGCGAGGCGTTCCGTTCGTTCGCCAGATAGGCCAGAAACATCCGGAGCGAGGGGTCAAGTCTGTCTGGTTCGCCGGTCATCTCATCCTCCCGTGATCCGGTACCATTCCGGAGTGATGTGGAGTTTCTGGATCTTGTAGTGAATGACCCGGTCCGTCAGATTGAGGGCCCGGGCGGCGGCGGACACGTTGCCCCGGCTGGTCCGCAGGGCGTCCTCGATAAGCTCGCGCTCAAAGGAGTGGACCAGCGTAGTGAAATCCGCTTTGCCCTCCGGCGTCGCGGTCCGGCCCGGTCCGGCCTCCGCGCAGGCCTGAAGAGAGGGCGGCAGGTCGTATCCGGCCACGGAATCGCCGGTGGCGGAAAGGACGGCACGTTCCATGCAGTTTTCGAGTTCGCGGACGTTGCCGGGCCAGTGATAGGTCATCATGGCGCTGATGGCGGTGGCGGAAATGCCCCGCACATCCTTTTTGTACAGCATGCTGTACTTCTCCAGAAAGTGTTCCGCCAGAAGAATGATATCGCTCCGCCGGTTCCGCAGGTCCGGGAGACTGATGGGGAAGACGTTCAGCCGGTAATACAGATCCTCGCGGAACTTTCCCTCGTCCATGAGAGACTCCAGATCGCGGCTGGTAGAAGCCAGGATCCGGACATCCGACCGGTGTTCGGAAACGCCGCCGACCCGTACGAACGTGCGGGATTGAAGAAACCGGAGAAGTCTCACCTGGGCGGAAGGAGGCAGCGCCCCGATCTCATCGAGATACAGCGTTCCGCCGTCGGCCGCCTCCAGTTTCCCCTGATGGACGATCCTTCTCTCCGAACCGGCGGGATCCGCGCTTTCGCTCCCGAAAATCTCGCGCTCGGTCTGATTCTCCCGCATGGATCCGCAGGCCACCACCAGAAACGGCATGTCCTTGCGGCGGCTTTTATCCAGGATCGAGCGGGCGGCCTGCTCCTTGCCGGTCCCGGCGGACCCGCGGATAAGGACCGTGGCATCGGTGCCCGCCACCTGTTCGATCCGTGCGTACACGGCCCGCATGCCGCCGCAGTTGCCGATCAGGTCGGAGGGACGGAAGATCCGGCCGTCCAGTTCTTCCCGGAGGCGCTGATTTTCCGTGATGAGCCGTTCCCGCTCCTTGTGGCCCTGGCGGCAGAGATCCACGGCATCGGCCATGATGTTGGCCACGGTCTCCAGAAGCTGCATATCCCGCTGAAGATCCGTGCCGCGGACGATCTGCCGGTCCATGGACAGAGTCCCGATCACCTTTTCCATGTGGATGATCGGAACGCAGAGAAAGGCCACGTTCTTCACCTGATTTCTCGTGCGGGTCCGGTTGAGAAAGTTCGGGTCCTTCGTGATGTCCGGGATCAGAATGGGCTGTCCCGTTTCCCCGACCCGGCCGGTGATGCCCTCGCCCAAATGGTATTTGCCCCGCTTGATCTCGTCCTCCGTCAGCCCGTGAGACGCCTCAATGTAAAGTACGTCGTCGTCACGCAGCAGCGTGAAAGTGCCGCGCAGAAAGCCGATCTCCCGGTGCATGACATCCAGGACATCCTTGAGCAGAAGGGGGATATTGTGTTCGTGGAGGACGGCCCGGCTGATCCGGTGAAGGATCTCGATCTCCAGGTCTTTGTCTCTTCCGTTCATGTGCGGAGCGCCTTCGGGTTCGTTTTTACATTTTTGTACAATATACCACAAATTTGTAAAACGGCAACCTGGCGAAACGTCATTTTTCACAGTTTTTGCGAAGTGACACAATCCTGTGCGCGCCTTGCAATTTGAGGGACCCGGAGATATATTATTTCCCGGAAGGAAGACGGGAATCGGGAATCATGGAAAACATTGTCATAAAGAAGGCCTCCGAGCACAATCTCAAGGGGATCGACGCAACGATCCCGCGCAACAGTCTGACGGTGATCACCGGACTGAGCGGATCCGGGAAATCCTCGCTGGCGTTCGATACGCTTTACGCGGAAGGACAGCGCCGGTATGTGGAAAGCCTTTCCGCGTACGCCCGGCAGTTCCTGGACCGGATGGGCAAGCCGAAAGTCGAACACATCGAAGGACTTTCCCCTGCCATCGCCATCGAACAGAGAACGGCCGGATCCAATCCGCGGTCCACCGTTGCCACCGTCACGGAGATCTACGATTATCTGCGGCTTCTCTTCGCCCAT
This sequence comes from Lentisphaeria bacterium, assembly GCA_017615635.1. Classification (GTDB taxonomy): domain Bacteria; phylum Verrucomicrobiota; class Lentisphaeria; order Victivallales; family UBA1829; genus RGIG8244. Next base: position 11,432 of record JAFZZR010000015.1, on the reverse strand, counting down.
ACGGGGACCCCGCACTGTCCGAAATGCGGACGCGAACTGAAGGCCCAGTCTCCGCAGGCCATCTGCGACCGGCTGCTCCGGCTGCCGCCGGGTCCGGCGATGATGCTCCTGGCCCCCTATGTAACGGGCAAAAAGGGGGAACTGAAGGACGTACTGGACAAAATCGCGCAGGATGGATTCGTCCGCGTCCGGGTGGACGGCAAAATCCAGCTTCTGGAAGAGGTGAAACCACTGGCGAAGACGCTGCGTCACAGCATCGACGCGGTGGTAGACCGTCTGATCTGCGGAAAACTGGAGCGGAGCCGGCTCAACGACTCCGTGGAGACGGCCCTGCGCACGGGGAACGGAGTCATGTCCATTCTGGTGGAGGAACCGCCTGTTCCGGGAAAGGACCGCACCTGGCGCGAAGAGCTGGTCAGCGAACATCTGGCGTGTCCGGACTGCGGGATCAGCTTCACAAAACCGGAGCCGCGCAGTTTCTCGTTCAACAGTCCGTTCGGCGCCTGCCCGATGTGCAACGGGATCGGGAGTCTTCAGGTGATGGATCCGGCGAAAGTGATCCCGGATGAAACGCTCTCCATCAAGAAAGGTGCCATCCCGGCCTGGCGGCGCGGTTCGCGGAATCTGATCATCTACTACAATCATCTGCTGAAAAGCATTGCGATCCATTACGATCTGCCGGACATGATCGAGACGCCCTGGAACCGGCTGCCGGAAAAGATCCGTCAGGTGCTCCTCTACGGAAGCGGTGAGGAGATCATCGACTTCAGTTACTGGATGCGGGGCAAACGGCATACCATGACCCGTCCGTTCGAAGGGATCATCCCCAACCTGCAGCGGCGCATGAGAGAGTCGGAGTCGGACTCGGTTGTGGACCGGCTGATGGATCTGACCATGCGCCAGGAGTGCCCGGCCTGTCACGGGAAACGTCTGAAGCCGGAAAGCCTGGCCGTGACGCTGAACGGACTTTCCATTGCCGATTTTCACGCGCTCTCCGCCGATGCCGCGCTGAAATTCCTCCGGAAACTGACTCTCTCCGAGGAAAAACAGAAGATCGCGGAAGAACTGGTCCGCGAGATCCGCAGCCGTCTCGGGTTCCTCCTGGATGTGGGGCTCTCCTATCTGACCCTGAACCGGGAATCCGGAACGCTCTCGGGCGGCGAGGCACAGCGGATCCGGCTGGCCACGCAGCTGGGATGCGGTCTCGTGGGCGTGCTGTATATTCTGGACGAGCCCAGCATCGGGCTTCATCAGCGCGACAACGAAATGCTTCTGGGCACACTCCGGAAACTGCGTGACCTGGGCAACACCGTCATTGTGGTGGAACACGATCTGGACACCATCCGGGCGGCCGACTACATTCTGGATCTGGGACCGGCCGCGGGCACGCACGGCGGCGAAATCGTGGGCAAGGGAACGCCGAGGGAAATCATGAAGGCGCCCCGGTCTCTCACGGGAAAATATCTCACGGGGGAACGGGAAATCGAGATTCCGAGGAGGCGCTGCGGGGGGAACGGACGTTTTCTGGAAATCATAGGCGCCGCCCACAACAATCTGAAGGGGATCGATGTCAAAATCCCGCTGGGAACGTTCACCTGCATAACCGGCGTTTCCGGCTCGGGAAAAAGCTCTCTGGTCAACGGCATCCTCCGCCGAGCGCTGGAAAAACACTTCAAGCTGGTCAATGCGGAAGAGCCGGGCAAGTGCCGCGGCATCCTGGGACTGAAACACATCGACAAAGCCATCGTCATCGACCAGAGTCCCATCGGCCGCACGCCCCGGTCCAATCCCGCCACCTACGTGGAACTCTTCGGAGCCATCCGCACGCTCTTCGCCTCTCTGCCCGAATCCAAGATGCGGGGATACGGACCCGGCCGGTTCAGCTTCAACATGAAAGGAGGACGGTGCGAGGAGTGTCAGGGCGACGGGATCCGGAAGATCGAAATGCAGTTCCTGCCCGACGTGTATGTGGAGTGCTCCCGGTGCCACGGACGGAGATTCAACGACGAAACGCTTTCTATTCACTGGAAGAAAAAAAACATCGCCGACATTCTGGATATGACCGTGGAGGAAGCCTGCGGATTCTTCGAATCCATGCCCGCCATCCACCGGAAACTGAAGACGCTGCTGGATGTGGGTCTTGGATACATTACCCTGGGACAGCCCGCCACCACCCTTTCCGGCGGTGAAGCCCAGCGGGTGAAGCTCGCCACGGAACTGGCCCGGGTCCCCCGCGGCCACACGCTCTACATTCTGGACGAACCGACCACGGGACTGCATCTGGAGGACATCCGTCAGCTTCTTCAGGTCCTCCTGAAACTGCGTGACAAGGGAAACACGATTCTGGTCATCGAGCACAATCTGGATGTCATCAAGGTGGCGGATCATATCATTGACCTGGGACCGGAAGGCGGCGACCAGGGCGGCCGTCTGCTGGTGTGCGGTACTCCGGAAGAGGTCGCACAGTGCGAGAATTCCCATACGGGGCGCTTCCTGAAGCCCCTGCTCGCCGCGCCGAAAAAGCGGAAAAATCAGCGGAATGACGAGAACGAGCTGTCTTTTTTGTAGAAACGGTGCTATATTACGGGGTATTTGTCGAACATTTATTTTCCGCCACAGGCGGAGAGAAGAGAGGAAAACATGCATCAGTTCAGAACTCATACCTGCGGTCAGCTCCGCAAAAGTGATGTGGGCTCGCTGGTCCGTCTTTCCGGATGGATCAACAGCGTGCGGGACCACGGAGGCGTCATCTTCATCGACCTGCGCGACCACTACGGGAAGACTCAGATCGTCATTGACCCGAAGATGGATTTTTATCAGGAGCTGGACCGCTGGCGTCCGGAAACCTGTCTGTGCTTCACGGGTCATGTGGTGGCGCGTACGCCGGAAACGGTGAACCCGAAGCTGGCCACCGGCGAGATCGAAATTGCCGCCGAGGCAATGGAAGTTCTGGGCGAAACCGAGCAGATCCCGTTCCAGATCGTCAAGGATGAAGATGCACCGGAGGCGCTCCGCCTCAAATACCGGTTCCTCGATCTGCGGCGCGAGTCCCTGCATCAGCATATCGTCATGCGTTCCGAGCTGATCCGCGAACTCCGGAAAAAAATGTGGGATATGGGATTCCTTGAATACCAGACCCCGATCCTCACCAGCAGCTCGCCCGAAGGCGCACGCGATTACCTGGTCCCGAGCCGTGTCCATCCCGGCCAGTTCTATGCCCTGCCGCAGGCTCCCCAGCAGTTCAAGCAGCTCCTCATGGTCGCGGGCTTTGACCGTTATTTCCAGATCGCCCCCTGCTTCCGCGACGAGGATGCGCGGGCCGACCGGTCGCCCGGCGAATTCTATCAGCTGGACTGCGAAATGAGTTTCGTGACGCAGGACGACGTGTTCGCCGTCATGGAAGAGCTTCTGACGGAGATCTTCCCGAAATTCACCACGAAGAAGGTCACGCCTGCTCCCTTCCCCCGGATCCCCTACCGCGAAGCCATGAGCCGCTACGGCACCGACAAGCCGGACCTGCGGAATCCGCTCTTCATGATCGATCTCTCCGCCCTGTTCGAAAAATCCGGCTTCAAAGCCTTCGCCTCCACCGTCAAAAACGGCGGATCCGTCAAGGGAATCCGCGTGCCGGGTGTGGTGGGCGTGCAGCCCCGGACCTGGTATGACAAGATGGAGGCGTTCGCCAAGGAAAACGGATCCAAGGGACTGGGCTACATCACCTGGTCGAAGGAAGGCGAGCTGAAGGGCCCCATTGCGAAGTTCATGACGCCGGAAGAGCTGGACGAGCTCAAGAAGCAGGGCTCCATCGAAAACGGCGATGCGCTGTTCTTCGTGGCCGACAAGACGGCCGCCGCCAACGCCATCGGCGGCAAGGTGCTGACCCGCTTCGCCGAGACACTCAACCTCATTTCGAACGACGAATTCCGCTTCTGCTGGATCGTGGACTTCCCCATGTTCGAGCTGGATGAGGAAACCGGCAAGATCATCTTCAGCCACAATCCCTTCTCCATGCCCCAGGGCGGCATGGATGCGCTCCTCAACAAGGATCCGCTGGACATTCTGGCGTATCAGTACGACATCGTCTGCAACGGGATCGAGCTTTCTTCCGGCGCCATCCGGAACCATCAGCCCGAACTCATGTACAAGGCCTTCGAGATCGCCGGATACTCCCGCGAAACCGTGGACGAAAAATTCGGCGGCATGATCCACGCATTCAAGCTGGGCGCCCCGCCTCACGGCGGGATCGCTCCCGGAGTGGACCGCATGGCCATGCTGCTGGCCGATGCGCCCAACATCCGCGAGATCATTGCCTTCCCCTTCAATCAGCAGGCACAGGACCTGATGATGAATGCGCCGGCTCCTGCCGAGATGAAGCAGCTCCGCGAACTCCGTATCATCCCCGTTCCGCCCGAACTCAAGTTCACGGAAACGTACAAGGAGATCATGGAGAAAGCCGAGAAAGTGCGCGCTGCGGAAGCCGCCGCTGCCGCCGCTGCCGCGGGATCCGCTCCGTCTGCGGAACCCTCGCTCTGATCCGGAAAGGCTTCGGATGCGGGACTACAGCAAGAACGGGAAGAAGCGGCTGACCGGCGGTCAGGCTGCCTTCCTGCTGTTTCTTTTCGGTATTCCCGCGATCCTGGCCGGAGTCCTCATCTGGGAAGGGGTCTGCTTCTGCCGCCGTTATTTCGACCGGTATCAGCGTTACGATTCCATCATCGAAGCCGCCGGACGCCGCAACGGCGTGGATCCGGCGCTGCTGAAGGCCGTGATATGGCGGGAAAGCCGTTTTGACCGGGACGCGACCGGGACCAAGGGCGAAGTCGGACTCATGCAGATCATGGTCCAGTTCGCCGCCAGGGACTGGGCGGACGCCCACAAAAGACCCGCCCCCACCAAAGGGGCGCTCAGCGATCCCGAACTCAACATCGAAATCGGCTCCTGGTATCTGGGCCGGGCGCTCCGCCGCTGGGCCGAATACCGGGAGGGGACCGCTCTGGCCCTCTGCGAATACAACGCGGGCCTTACCAGGGCCGAAGCCTGGAAACCGCCCGATAAGAACGGGACTGTGATCGACCGGATCGATATCGCTTCGACGGCCTCCTATGTCACGGTCATTCTGACGAAGCAGAAGGAGTATGCGCGGGAATTCCGGGACAAGGCCTCGCGAGGTCTCTTCTGATCCGGAGTCCGTCCCGGGACGGTGTCAATCAGCGAAGGAATGTCTGAATATCATGGCTGAATTCAAACCCATAGGACTTTACCGCTGTCCGCAGACCTATCGCTACGAAGCGCCTCGTCAGGGTGTCTTTTCCGGAAACGAGGGAGTCGTCGAACTGAACGGGAACGCCGGATTCGAGGACGCGCTTCGGGATCTGCCGGGATTCAGCCGGATCTGGATCCTTTTCGAGTTCCATTTGAACGAAACCTGGCGCCCTATGGTGCGTCCGCCCGTCTCGCCCGGCGGGCGGCGGATCGGCGTTTTTGCCACCCGTTCGCCCCATCGTCCGAACCGCCTGGGCATGAGCTGTGTGCGGCTCCTCGGCGTGGAGGGGCTCCGCATTTTCGTGGGAGAAAGCGATCTTCTGGACCGGACGCCGGTCCTGGATATCAAGCCTTACATTCCCAAAGCGGATGCCTTCCCGGATGCCCGGACCGGATGGCTTGAAGAAACCCGGCCCGATCTCTGGCAGGTCACATTCGAAGAGGAGGCCCGGCAGCAAATCGACCTGATCCGTTCCCTTTCCGGCCTCGATCTGGAGAATTTCTGCCGGATCCAGCTTTCCCTGGACCCGCTCTCGTCCGACCGGAAACGGATCTCGGAAGAGGATACCGGAGAGTATGCCATCGGCTGCCGGACCTGGCAGGCAGTGTTCTCCGTTTCGGAGCGGGACAAAAGCGTGCGTGTCCTGCGGATCCGCTCCCACTACACGGAGGAGGAACTGGCTCCGGGGACCGAAGACAAATACGGAGACAAGGATCAGCACAGGGTCTTCCGGACCCGCTTTCCCGGTCGGTCGTGACGCCTTACTTCGTCAGCTGTTCGCGCAGAAGTTTCATGACCAGCTGGGGATTGGCCTTGCCGCGGCTCAGACGCATGGTCTGTCCCACCAGATACTGAAGCACCGCTTCCTTGCCGGCCCGGAACTGTTCCACCTGCGCCGGATTCGCCGCAATGGCCTGCTCCACGAACGTGAGGACCGCCGATTCATCCGTGACCTGCACGAGCCCTTTTTCCTTGACGATCCCTGCAGGATCCCGGCCCGTGGCAAACATTTCATCGAAGACGGTCTTGGCGGTTTTGCCGTTGATGGTGGCACCATGCACCAGGTTCACCAGAGCGGCCAGATTTTCCGGAGTCACGGGGCAATCCCCGATGGTTTTTCCGGACTCGGAAAGAAGCCGCAGAAGATCGGTGATAAACCAGTTGGCGGCCAATTTCGGAACCTGGGATTTGGCAGCCGCCTTTTCGAAATAGTCGGCATGCGCCTTGTCCTGGGTAAGGATCTGGGCATCGTAGGGAGTCAGTCCGTACTGCCGGACGAAACGCTCACGCCGGGCCTCGGGGACTTCCGGCAGATTGCGACGGAACTCTTCGATATCCGCCTCCGTGAAGACGACCGGCAGAAGATCCGGCTCCGGAAAATACCGGTAATCGTTGGCGTTTTCCTTGGTCCGCATGACGTAGCTTTCGCCGGAATCATCGTTCCAGCCCCGGGTGTCCTGGGTTACGGTCCCGCCGGACTCCAGAAGCACAATCTGACGGCGGATCTCGTAGGCGACGGCTCTGTGAGCGGCCCGGAAACTGTTGAGGTTCTTGACTTCCACCTTGGTGCCGAAGGCATCCGAGCCGCGAAGGCGGACGGAGACGTTCACGTCGCACCGCATCTGGCCCTTTTCCATGTCGCAGTCGCTGACATCGGCATACTGCATGATCTGCTTCAACGCGGTCAGGTAGGCATAGGCTTCATCGGCGGATCTCATATCCGGCTCGCTGACGATCTCCAGAAGAGGCACGCCGGACCGGTTGTAGTCCAGCCCGGAACAGTTCCCGAAATGGAAGGACTTTCCGGGATCCTCCTCCATATGGATCCGGGTCATGCCGATATATTTGTCCGGCAGGGGCTCTCCGGAAAATCCGGTCCCGCAGATATGGATTTTCCCGTTGCGGCAGATGGGCTGATCGTACTGGGTGATCTGATAATCCTTCACCAGATCGGGATAGAAATAGTTTTTCCGGTCAAATTTGCTCCGGCGGGCAATCTCGCAGCCGCACATCAGTCCGGCCGTCACCGCTTTCCGGACCGCCTCGCGGTTGAGGGTCGGCAGAACGCCGGGCATTCCCATGCAGACAGGACAGGTCAGGGTATTGGGTTCGGCGCCGAAGCGGTTCGGACAGGAACAGAACATCTTGCTTGCGGTCCGGATCTGAACATGGGCCTCGATCCCGATTACAGCTTCATACTGTGCCATTTTCACGCATTTCCTATAGCTTCACGATTCTTTGTCAGTAGCGGTAGCTTTCCAGCTTGAACGGTCCGTTGACGGGCACGCCGATGTATTCCGCCTGCTCCTTCGTCAGCTTCGTCAGCCTGGCTCCGCATTTCTCCAGATGCAGACGGGCAACCTCTTCATCCAGTTCCTTGGGCAGACAGGTCACGCCGATCCGGCGTTTCTTCCCGGCCAGAGCGATCTGGGCCAGGACCTGATTCGAGAACGAACAGCTCATGACGAAGTTGGGATGGCCGGTGGCACACCCCAGATTGACCAGACGGCCTTCCGCCAGCAGATAGATGCTGTGCCCGTCGGGGAAGGTGAATCTGTGAACGGGACAGAAGGAACCTTTGATCTCTGTCACGCGGATCCCCTTGACCCTGTACAGCCGTTCCACTTCGATTTCCCGGTCGAAATGTCCGATGTTGCAGACAACAGCCTGATCCTTCATTTTCGCCATGTGTTCCAGCGTGATGACGCCGCTGTTGCCCGTGCAGGTAACGTAGATGTCCGCCGTGGGAAGTGCGTCGTCCACCGTAGCGACCTGGAATCCGGCCATGCAGGCCTGAAGGGCGCAGATGGGATCGATCTCCGTCACGACCACCCGGGCCCGCTCGTTCTTCAGCGCCTCAGCGCATCCTTTGCCCACATCGCCGTATCCGCAGACCACGGCCTGCTTGCCCGCGATCAGGATGTCCAGAGCCCGTTTCAGCCCGTCGGTCAGGGAGTGACGGCATCCGTAGATGTTATCGAATTTGGACTTGGTTACGGAATCGTTCACGTTGATGGCGGGGAAGAGAAGTTCGCCCTCCTTCTCCATCCGGATCAGACGGTGCACGCCCGTCGTGGTTTCCTCGGAAACGCCGCGCACCCGGGCGGCGATTTTATGCCATTTTTTCGGATCCTTCCGATATTCCCGCCTGAGGAGATCAAGGATCACGGATTCTTCCTCCGAAGAGACTTTCCGCTTCAAAAACGAGGGATCCTCCTCCCCTTTCACGCCCCAGTGGATCAACAGAGTGGCATCGCCGCCGTCGTCCACGATCTGATCCGGACCCGAGCCGTCCGGCCAGATCAGCGCCTGAAGCGCGCACTCCCAGTACTCTTTCACGGTCTCCCCCTTCCAGGCGAACACGGGGATCCCCCGCTCCGCCACGGCGGCGGCGGCGTGATCCTGGGTGGAAAAGATATTGCAGGACGACCAGCGGACGTCCGCGCCGAGATCGGCCAGAGTTTCGATGAGGACGGCCGTCTGAATCGTCATGTGAAGACTGCCTGTAATCTTGACGCCCCGGAGAGGTTTCTTCCTTGCGTATTTTTTCCGGAGAGCCATAAGTCCGGGCATCTCGTACTCGGCGATCTCTATTTCCTTGCGGCCGAAATCCGCCAGGCCGATATCCCGCACCCGGTATGCGGGCACAGCAGCGGCCTTTTTTCCCGTCTTTTTCGTCTTCATGCTTCTTCTCCGTTTCTATTGTCGTCGTTTTGTTCCATTTTCGCAAAAAGATCCAGAAGGCCGGGCCAGCGGTCTTCCGGGATCCGGGCTCCGGTGACCCGGACCGTTTCCGCCGCCGCCGCCGAGGCGAACAGGACGGAAAGCGAATCGGGTTTTCCGCGCAGCCAGCCGTAAAGGAATCCGGACTGCCAGGAATCCCCGGCTCCGGTCGTATCGATGGCTCCGCCTTCTCCCGCTTCCACACGGGTCACGATGTCTCCGGTCTGGCAGATGGCGCCCCGTTTTCCCAGCGTGACGACCGCGGTGCGGGCCAGCGAGGCGAGAATCGCCAGCGTTTTTTCGGGTCTGGAGGAGTCGCCGGAAAAGGCGGCAGCCTCATCTTCGTTGCAGAAGACAAGATCGACATAGTCATGGATCAACGCCCGCAGATGGGGACGGAAGGCCCGGACGATCTCAAAGGAAGAGAGATCCAGACTGATACTGCATCCCCGCGCCCCGGCCATTGAAAGAAGCTTCCCGAACAGAGGTCCGCTGGGCAGAAGATACCCTTCCAGATGCAGGTGCGTGATGCCCTCGAAATCCGACTCCGTGACATCTTCGGCGGAAAGAGTGCCGGACGCCCCCAGGCAGGTCCGCATCGTCCGCTGACCGTCCGGCGTTACCAGACTCAGACAGATTCCGGTAGGCAGCCCGGGATCGGTTTTCATGGATCGTACGTCCACGCCGTCCTTTTCACAGCAGGCACGATAAAAGGCGCCGGACTCGTCACGTCCCGTTTTCGCCAGCAGGGCATTGGGAATCCCCATGCGGGAAAGACCGGTAAGAATGTTGGCGGACGATCCGCCGGGCACCCGGACGGGCGAAAAACCGGCGGCACGGACTTTTTCCACGAGAGACTGGAACTTTTCGGGCGTCTGAAGGACCATGCCGCCCTTCTCGCCCGCATCGGCCTCGCGGAGAAATTCTTCCGGGACACGGGCCAGCATATCCAGAAGGGCGGACCCGGCACCCAGGACTTTGATTTTTCCCGTCATTTCGTGCGCTCACGCCTTCTTCAGAAAAGGTTTCGCCGCCGTCTGAAGCGCCTTCACCTTGTCGGTTTTCTCCCAGGGGAAACCGGTCCGTCCGAAATGACCGTAGGCCGCCGTATCGCGATAACTCCAGCCCTTCGGAGTCCGGAGCTTCAGGGTCTTGAGAATGCCCGCCGGGGTCATATCGAAAACGGAGCGGATGATCTTCGCCAGATCGCCGTCGGAAACCCGGCCCGTCCCGTAGGTCGTGGCATTCACCGAAAGCGGCTCGGCCATGCCGATCCCGTAGGACACCTGGATTTCGCACTTCTCCGCCAGCCCCGCCGCCACAACGTTCTTGGCGATGTAACGGCACATGTACGCCGCGCTGCGGTCAACCTTGGTGGGATCCTTCCCCGAAAACGCGCCGCCTCCGTGAGAGCCGACGCCGCCGTAGGTATCCACGATGATCTTCCGTCCCGTGAGGCCGGTATCACCGCTGGGCCCGCCGATGACGACGCGGCCGGTGGGATTCACGTGGCACGCATAGCCGCCTTTGAGGAAACGGGCGGGGATGACCTCTTTCACGACGCTGCGGACCAGTTTTTCCAGCTCGTCCTTCTTCATATCGGGCGCATGCTGATGGGAAACGACCACGGTTTCGACCTTCACGGGCTTGCCGTCGCGGTAAAGCATGGAAACCTGACTTTTCGAGTCGGGCCGGAGAAATGCGTATTTCTTCGGCATGGATTTTCTCCGTTTCGCCAGTGCTTCCACGATCCGGTGCGCATAAAGAATGGTGGCCGGCATCATTTCCGGCGTCTCATTGCTGGCGTATCCGAACATCATGCCCTGATCGCCCGCACCCTGCTCCTTATGGAGTCCCTGACCTTCGGTGACACCCTGGGAAATATCCGGCGACTGCGCGTGGATGCAGACGAAGATCTTGCAGTCATCGGCGCTGAAACCAAGCCCGGGCTCCGTATATCCGATGTCCCGGACGACGGACCGGGCAATACCCTCCCAGTTCACAGAGGACTTGGTGGTGATCTCGCCGGAAATAACGATCAGATCGGTTGTACAGAGCGTCTCGCAGGCAACGCGGCTCTGGGGATCGCCCGCCAGGCAGGCGTCCAGAATGGCATCGGAAATCTGGTCGGCGACTTTATCCGGATGTCCTTCGGAAACGGACTCGGAGGTAAAGACGTGTTCAGCGCGAATTTTGCTCATGATCGATTCCTCTTCTAAATTATTTTTGAATTTGATTCCGCACCCGGATAATCTACATCTTCGGAGCGGAAATGCAAGCTCTGCAGGGAACTTATTTGCGGGATTGTGCGTTGTAAAGTTAAACGCACGCAGAGGAGAGCGGGAAGTGCATTTACTCTTACAAAGGGGCGCAGGTGCGTTCACTCTTACAAAAAGGAAAGGGTGCATTTAGTCTTACAAAACTGGACGATGGGTCAGGATGCGGC
>JAFZZR010000180.1 GCA_017615635.1 Lentisphaeria bacterium | reverse complement strand
TTCCACGTCGTGTTGTCCGTGGAGTACTGCTTCTTCGAACTGTCCGTACTGAACGTGGCCGTCAGCGTGATATTCTTGTTCGTGGCCGCCGTCGTACTCGCCGCCACCGTGGGCTTGCTCGGGGCAGTCTTGTCGATGTTCGTCACCTTGTAGCTGGTAACGGTGGAGATGTTCCCCGCCGCGTCGATGCCCCGGAAGTAGTACGTTCCGTTCGCGGCGACCGCAACGGCCGAGCTGTACGTCTTCCACGTCGTGTTGTCCGTGGAGTACTGCTTCTTCGAACTGTCCGTACTGAACGTGGCAGTCAGTGTCACGTTCTTGTTCGTGACCGCCGTGGTGCTGGCCTTCACCGTGGGTTTGGTCGGAGCCACCTTGTCGATGTTCGACACCTTGTAGCTGGTGACGGTCGAGATGTTGCCCGCCGCATCGATGCCCCGGAAGTAGTACGTACCGTTCGCCCCAACCGAGACGGCCGAACTGTACGTCTTCCACGTCTTGTTGTCCGTGGAGTACTGCTTCTTCGAACTGTCGCTGCTGAACGTCGCCGTCAGCGTTACGTTCTTGTTCGTGGCCGCCGTCGTACTCGCCGCCACCGTGGGTTTGCTCGGCGCAACCTTGTCGATGTTCGTCACCTTGTAGCTGGTGACAGTCGAGACATTCCCTACCGCATCTGTTCCCCGGAAGTATACCGTGCCGTTTGCACTGAAGACGATTCCCTCCGTATAGGCGAACCAGTTCTCGCCATCCAGACTGTACTGCTTTCTCACGCTGTCTTCGCTGAAGATCGCGCTGACCGTTACATTCTGATTCGTGGCAGAGGTAATGCTTGCGACCGCAGTCGGCGCATCCGGTGCCGTCTTATCGATGTTGGTCACAACATAGCGGGCCACATTCGAAATATTTCCGGTGGTATCGGTCGCCCGGAAGTAGACCGTTCGATTGGAATCCACGGAGACACCATCCCCGTACACGTTCCAATCCGTACCGTTCAGGGAATATTCGATGAAGTCGACTGCCACATTGTCCGTGGCCGTCACGGTCAGGATTACGGACTGATTGGTCGGACTCGTTGTACTTGCCGTGATCTCGCCCAGCACGGGCGCCCTGATATCCGAGATCTGCAGCGTCAGATTCCCTTCCGACTGCAGCAGCTGATATCCCATGGAATTGATCGACAGAACATCTCCGTTCACAGTAAGGCCTTTGTCGTAGTGTATGTTGCTGTTAATGCTGATCGTGCCTGTGAATGAACCGGCGCCCTGAGCCAGCTTATAGATCCCCATGGCCTGATTATTCGTGACCGTAATGGTGAAGGTCGGCGTACCCTCGATCCGGGAGAGATCGTTGATCAGATAGTCGTCTTCCGTCGTCCTTCCCGCCACCGTAAAGTCGATGATACTGCCCTCATCCACGAAGACGTTTCTCTTACCCCCTATAGTAAGCGTACCGAGGAGTTTACCCCCGCTCTCGACCTCCAGCGTGCCGTTGTTGACGGTGGTGTTGGTTGCCGTGCCGCCGCTGACATACAGATACCCGCCGTTGTTGACGGTGGTGTCGTTTGCCGTGCCGCCGCTCTCGACCTCCAGCGTGCCGTTGTTGACGGTGGTGTTGGTTGCCGTGCCGCCGCTGGAGACACTCAGCCAGTAGTTGACGGTGGTGTTGTTCGCCGTGCCGAAGCAGGAGACATACATATGGCCGTCGGAGTTGACGGTGGTGCTGTCGGCCGTGCCGCCCTCGAGGACGAACAGATTGCCGTAGTCGTTGACGGTGGTGTTGTTCGCCGTGCCGAAGCAGGAGACATACAGATTGCCGCCTTCGTTGACGGTGGTGCTGTTGGCTGTGCCGCCCTCGGAAACAATCAGAGAGCCGTAAGCATACGCGTAGATATCGCCATCGACAGTGGTACTGTTTGCCGTACCGCCGTTCCTGACTGTCAGACTGCCGCCGGAGTTGACGGCGGTGCTGTCGGCTGTGCCGCCGCTGGAAACAATCAGAGAGCCGCCGGAGCTGACGGTGGTGCTGTTGGCCGTACCGCCGCTCCTGACTGTCAGACTGCCGCCGGATATTGTGGTGTTGTTGGCCGTGCCGCCGTCGAGGACAAACAGAAGGCCGCCTGCGTTGAGGGAGGTGAGATTTGCCGTGCCGCCGCTCTCGACAGCCAGATTCCCGCCGTTGCCGACGTCGGTTTCGTTTGCCGTGCCGCCCTCGGAAACGCACAGATTGCCGCGGGAGTAGACATAAGCTCTCCAGGCCGTGCCCCCCCCCGACATACAGAAAGGCGGAAAAGTCGCCGACGTTGGTGCTGTTGGCCGTGCCGCCCTCGGAAACGTACAGATTGCAGCCGGAAGTGACGGTGGTGCTGTCGGCCGTGCCGCCCTCGGAAACGTACAGATTGCAGCCGGAGTAGACGATGGTGCCGTTTGCCGTGCCGCCGCTGGAGACATACAGATTGCCGCCGGATATTATGGTGCCGATGGCCGTGCCGCCGCTGGTGACGGTCATGGAATCGCCCACGATCAGGACGTGATCGGCTACGACGGCCGAACCGTTTTCGATGGTATTCACGAAACGATCTTCAAACCAGCGGAATCTCCCCAGCCAGCCTAAGGCTGAAATGGTCACCGAGGTCGCCGTCCCGCCCTCGAAGACAGTCAGCCTGCCGTCGTTGTTGACGGTGGTGCTGTTGGCCGTGCCCCCGCTGGAGACAGTCAGATTGCCCCCACCGTTGACGGTGGTGCTGTTGGCCGTGCCGCCGCTGGAGACAGTCAGATTGCCCCCACCGTTGACGGTGGTGCTGTTGGCCGTGCCGCCGCTGGAGACAGACAGATTGCCGCGGGTGTTGACGGTGGTGCTGTTTGCCGTGCCACCGTTGGAGATATACATACTGCCGAAGGCGTTGACGGTGGTGCTGTTGGCCGTGCCGCCGCTGGAAACGTACATGGAAGCGAAGTTCTCCAGCACGATTCCAGTACTGGTCTCGCCATCAAGAACTCTATACATTTTATGCTCCTTTGTTGCTGTAATTTTTCTTTCGGATGCCGGAAAGTTTTAGTATTCCTGAATTTTCATTCCGCAAATGGCGCAATGCTGATTCTGCCCGGATTTGTTTATGAAATCGACAAATTGGCGCAGTCTGTCGCGGCTTGTGGTAATCACATGTCTGGTGTTGCCTTTCGCCCCGGGATCGAGGAGCCAATATGATTCTTTGCCTCCGGTGCGTGCGGTAAAACAGCGTTCCGGAAGGACCTTGCCATCGCTGTTTACTCTGTCCAGAAGGAAGAATGTTCTGCCGTTCACGGTAAGCGTTTTTTCTCCCGTGCCAGAGTTTACTGTGCCTGTCTGAACGAGATTTGTGTTCGAAAACGCCTGAATACACTGCTTCGGATTCCGCTCGAACCAGATTTTGATGGCGTTGGCCACCGCGACCCCGTCGAGCATCATTTCCTGTGGCTTGATCAGGATCCGATCCGGCAATTCTTTTCCGGCTTCGACAAGACGCGCCTGGTGCCCGGGCTTTTTCTCTGCTGCCATTTTTGTTCTCCTCCGTTGTGTTGTTATGAAAAACATTGCAAAAAAACGCGAAAATCTCAACAAGAGGATCTCGCGGCAAAGGAGGAGGGGAAGCGGTTGGCGTTACAATCGGGGAATGCCTGAATTCTAGGGATACTAGGAAGACTAGGAAAACTAGGAAAAACAGGAATGGCAGACGGGTGAATCCGTAGTATTCCCAGTACTCCCAGTACTCCCAGTACCCTAAAGAACGAGGTGTCCGAAAAGGTTCCCGCGGCTCGGGTGCTGCGAAATCCAGCGTGCGGGGGAACGTTTGCGGAGTAGGGAAAAAGAACCGGAACGCTCCCAAGCACTGCTCGGAGGCCCGACCAAGAGCCCACTATCATCATACCAGAGAACGTCCGGCAAGATGTGAAGACACGATCTCACCGGATACACTTCATCAACGATGATAGGAGCAAATACACATTTACTTGGTCGGTTTCCGAGCATTTGCTGAAATATAGCGGTTATGAAAGAGCGCCGCATGCCGAAAAAGCACGCATCCCGGAATCTACACCGGCTTTTGCAAATATCAAGGACGGAAAGGAATTAAATTCGAAAAAAAGGTGCATCGGAAATCTGCGGCGGGAAAAGAGGAAGAAAAAACGGTTGGGTCCATTGCAAAACGGGAAAGCGGGAGTATCTTTATAGGACGATCAAATTTCATACAATCAAAAACGAAACAGGAGGCTCGGAATGAGCTCTTTTTTTTGCGGCGGGACCATGATGGCGTCAGGCGCCATGCTTCAGCTTGAGGGATCGGTCAAATACATGCTCTGGGGCGGGATCGGATTCTACGTGGTGCTGGTCCTTCTCATCGGTTATCTGTCCGGAAGAAAGGTCAAAAACGTTCAGGACTTTCTGGTGGCGGGACGGCGTCTGCCCATGTGGATGGCCACGGCCACGCTGCTGGCCACCTGGTTCGGAGCGGGATCCAGCATGGGCGTTGCGGCCACGGTCTATTCGGGCGGGATCCGGGACGTTCTGGCGGATCCCTTCGGGGCCTCCGTCAGTCTGATCCTGGCGGGCATCTTCCTGGTGGGGATCCTGCGCAAGATGAATCACATGACCGTGACGGACGTGATCCAGTCCCGATTCGGGGCGGGTCCCGCCATCTACGCGTCCTTCTGGATGATCCCCGTGTACGTGGGATGGCTCGGGTCCCAGGTCCTGGGACTGGGCGTCATACTGAATCTTCTGACGGGAGTCGATCTTCTGACCGCCCAGCTCATCGGGGCGGCGGTGGTTCTGATCTACACCGCCACGGGCGGAATGTGGGCCGTCACGCTGACGGACGTGGTGCAGGTGGCGCTGATCGTGGCCGGACTCGTTCTCATCGTGCCGGGTGCGATCTCCGAGGCGGGCGGCTTCTCCGCCGTCTTCCAGAATCCCGACGTGGACTACTCCCTGCTTCCGGCGGCGGAGCAGAGAAGCTCCTTTTCGGGGATCGTCAACTACACGGGCAGCTGGATCATCATGGGTCTGGGGTGCATCGTGGGACAGGACCTGATGCAGCGTTCGCTCTCCAGCAAAGATGAAAAAGTCGCCGTTTCCAGCAGCATCATGGCGGGCATGTTCTATCTGGCCATCGCCATTATTCCCATCACCATCGGACTGGCGGCGAAGATCCTCCTCCCGAAATGGGGGATCACCGATGCCGTCATGGGCGGCGACCTGGAAAATCAGGTGATGCCGCGGATCGCCGTGGGGATCCTCGGGAATATCCATCCCGTCATTCTGACGCTGTTTCTCAGCGCGCTGGTTTCCGCCATCATGAGTTCCGCGGACAGCTCTCTTCTGGCGGCGTCCAGCCTCCTTACGAAGAACGTGATCCAGCCGCTGTGTCCGAAGCTGACCGATGAAAAGCTGCTGAAAGTCACCCGGATCGCCGCGGTGCTGCTTCTGGCGCTGGCCACCTTCCTGGCCATGAAGGTACAGAGCATCTATCTGCTGATGACCAGCGCCTGGGCCTCGCAGCTGGTGGTCGTCTTCATCCCGGTCTTTGCCGCCGTCTATTGCAAGAACATCTCCTCCAAGGCCATCTGGTGCTCCATGATCTGCGCCACGACGGTCTGGCTCGGATTCATTTTCTTCGAAGCGGCGGGGCGGCCCGAACCGTTGGTGGAGATCCTCGCGGATCCCGATTTCAACTTCGCCATGACAAACGGCGCCGTCTACGGGTTCGCCGCCGGACTCGCCGCCTTCTTCTCCGCCTGGATCGGAGAACGGATCGCCGCGAAGGTCGTACCCGACGAGCTTCCGCTGAAAAAAGATTGACTTCCCGGTTTCCCGCGCTATATTGTCCTGCCGTCGGCTTATCGGCCGGGCTCAACTTTTGCGGGAGACGCCTCACATGGACAAAACGAAAAAACTTGAAAACACTCTCGCGGGAGTCTGGTATCCGGCGAGCCGGAAAGCGCTTTCCAATCTGCTTCTGAATCTGGCCGCGGGCGTCCCTCCCGCACCGCCGGAGGACGCAGAAGACCGGATCGCCGCGCTGATCGTGCCTCACGCCGGATATGAATGGTCCGGACAGACGGCGGCCTATGCCTGGGAACGGGTCCGCGGCAAACGATACAGGCGGGTGATCCTTCTGGCACCCACGCACCGTTTTCCGCTGGGCGATACTGCGGTCCTCCCCGCCTCCGGTTCCACGGAAACGCCGCTGGGACCTGTGGATTTCGATGCGGAAGCGGCGGAAAAGCTCCTGGAGTCGCCCCTGTTCAAGGAAAGCGACCGCGTCCACGAACCCGAGCACAGCACCCAGATCCAGTATCCATTCATTCAAAGCGTTCTGCCGGAGGCAAAAGTTCTCCCGATCATTGTCGGCCCCCTCTCTCCCGAGGCGGCGAGAAATATCGGCGAAGCGCTGAGAAAGATAACGGATAAAGATACGCTGGCCGTCGTCAGCTCGGATTTCATCCATTACGGCGAAGATTTCGGATACACGCCCTTTTCCCCCTCGGATTCGCTGGAGAATGCGAAGAGGATCAATATGGCCGCCTGGGAACTGATGAAACTGCACGCCACCGACATACTGATCAAATTCGAACAAAAAACACATGCAACGATCTGCGGTCTGGATCCCATCCGGGTCCTCATGAATCTGATCCCCTGGTCCGCCGAAGGGAAACTTCTCCATTACGCCACGTCCTCCGACCGGGCGCCGGATCCGGAGCGTTTTGTCTGCTACCTCTCCGCCATGTTCTCGCAAAAGCCATTTGCGCATAAGGGCCCTGTCAGCGAGATCCTTTCCGCCGGGGATAAGAAGGCCCTGCTGGCCATAGCGCGGGATTCCATTGCATTTGCGCTGAAAGAGGGAAAATTTCCGGAAACGGATCAGTTCAAGGAACGTGCGCCGGAATCATCCCTGGCAAAAATGGGAGCCTTCGTCACGCTCCATTCACCCGACGGATCCCTCCGCGGCTGCATCGGCGAGATCGAACCGTACCGGCCGCTTTATCAGGCGGTAACGCAGCGGGCCTGCGATGCGGCGTTCCGCGATCCGCGCTTTCCCTCGCTGCAAGCCGGCGAATTTCAGGGGATCCGGATCGAGATCTCGGCGCTGACGCCCGCAAAGCCCGTGAAATCCTGGCACGAGATCGTGCCGGGCAAACACGGCATGACGCTGGAAAAGGACGGGCACTTTGCCGTCTTTCTCCCGCAGGTGGCAACGGAACAGGGCTGGACGCTGGAGGAGACCCTTACCTATCTTTCCCGGAAGGCGGGCCTGCCTCCGGACGCCTGGCGGACAGGAGCCGAATTTACTGTCTTCGAAGCGATCGTTTTCTCCGAAGACGCCATGCCGCAAACATAAACAGGAGACATCGATTCCATGAACACATCCATTCAGAAAGCGGCGGAGGCCATCCGCACGCCCGGCGGACTGCTGGTATTCACCGGCGCGGGAATCTCCGTGGAAAGCGGGATCCCGTCGTTCCGCGGTCAGGGCGGCCTCTGGGAACAGTACGATCCCGCCTTCATCGAGATCGAAAACTTTTATGCGCGGTCCGAATACTGCTGGGCCCAGATCAAAAAGATCTTCTACGATCACTGGGGCGCCGCCTCGCCGAATCCCGCCCATTATGCCATTGCCGCCATGCAGAAGCACGGATGGGTGGACACCATCGTGACGCAGAACATCGATGCGCTTCACCAACGGGCCGGAGCTCGGGATGTGGTGGAGTTTCACGGCACGCTGGACCGGCTGGTATGCACGAAATGCCGTTTCCGGGCCACACCGACTCCCGAGCTTCTCTCCGGCGCCGTTCCCCGCTGTCCGGACTGCGGCGCCATGCTCAAGCCGGACTTCGTCTTTTTCGGTGAAGGGATCCCTGAAGAAGCCTCGGACCGGGCCTTCCGTTCCGCCATGACAGCCTCGGCGATCCTCGTCGTGGGCACCTCCGGCGAAGTCATGCCGGCCTGTCAGCTTCCCTACGTCGTCAAACGCCACGGCGGCCTGGTGATCGAAGTCAATCCGGATGAGTCCGCCTTTACGCGCGGAGGCATTACGGACATCTTTCTTCAGGGGAAAGCGGGCGAAGTCCTGCCGAAACTGCTGGCCGCAGCGGAAAACGAAGCGAAGGATCCGGCATGATCCATACCGGGCTGCCTATCGATTCCGTTCTGCCGGACCTCGTTTCCGCGCTGAAAGGCCATGATTCTCTCTTGCTTTCCGCCGAGCCGGGCGCGGGAAAAAGCACGGTCGTGCCCATTGCCCTGCTCCAGTCCGGTCTGGCGGGAAAACGCTCCGTCGTCATGCTGGAGCCCCGGGTTCTGGCCGCCCGGGCCGCCGCCCGCCGTATGGCCTCGCTTCTGGGCGAGAAGCCCGGGGAAACCGTGGGATACCGTACGCGCTGGGAAACGGTTGTCTCTCCCGCCACGAAGATCGAAGTCGTCACGGAAGCGATTCTGACGAAGATGCTGCAGAACGATCCGTCGCTGGACCGGTACGGGATCGTGATCTTCGACGAGTTTCACGAGCGGAGCATCCATGCGGATCTGGCGCTTGCCCTGACGCTGGACGCCCGGTCTTCCTTCCGCGACGACCTGAAGATCGTCATCATGTCCGCCACGCTGGAACGAGATTCGCTGAAGACGCTGCTGAAGGATCCGCCGGAGATCCGGGCGCAGGGCCGATGCTTCCCCGTCCGGGTCATCCACTCTGCCGAACATGTTTCGCTTCCGCTGGAACAAAGGGTCCGCTTCGCCGCCGAAAGCGCCCTGAAAGCCTTTCCCGGAGACATTCTGGTTTTCCTGCCCGGCGAATACGAGATCCGGACCGCCGCCGCCCTCCTGAAAACGGATCTGTCCGACGGATCCGCGGAGATCCTCCCGCTCTACGGTTCGCTCCCTCCGACCGAACAGGACAAGGTATTCCGTCCTCACACGGCCGGGCCCGACGATGTCCGGCGGATCATCCTGGCCACCTCCGTGGCGGAAACCAGCGTCACCATTCCGTCCGTGGGCGTGGTCATCGATCCCGGCCTTTCCCGGGTTCCCCGTTTTTCGCCCGCCACCGGAATGGACAAGCTGGAAACGATCCGCGAAACCAAAGCGGGAGCGGAACAGAGAAAGGGCCGCGCCGGACGGACCGGACCCGGCGTCTGTATCCGTCTGTGGCCGGAATGCGAAGAAAAGGCCATGCCGTCCGATCCGCAGCCGGAGATCCTTTCCGCGGATCTGGCGCCCGCCGTGCTGGAGCTCGTCAAATGGGGACGGACGGAAAAAGATATTTCCGCCCTGCCCTGGGTCACGCCCCCGCCGGCTCCCATGCTGGGCCAGGCGTTCGATCTTCTGCGGCATCTCGGCGCTCTTTCCGATTCGGGCGCCCTCACCGCCCAGGGGGAGACCATGCGTTCCCTTCCGCTTCACCCGCGCATTGCCCGGGCCGTCATCACCGGAGCCCGGATGGGATTGTCCCGGACCGCCGCCGAGGCGGGCGCCCTGATGGAGGGAAGAGGTGAACTTACGCAAACGGATCTCCGTGACAGGCTGGCGCTTCTCCGCAGAAAAGCACCCGGCACGGAACATCTGCGCCGAACGGCGGAACGGCTTCATGCGGGGCTTGCCGGAACGCACCGCACCGCTCCGACAGGCCCGAAGGATCCGGAAGGGATCCTGCTGGCTGCAGCCTATCCGGACCGGATCGGACGCACGAAAGAACTTCACTCGGGGATCTACACGCTGTCGAACGGCGTAACGGCGTCCCTGCGGAACACAGATCCCCTGGCCGGATCCGAATTCCTGGCCTGCGGGGAAACAACCTCGCTCCGGGGAAATACCGTCATCCGCCTGGCCGCGCCGGTCTCCCTGGCGGAACTGGAACAGTTTCTGCCGGACCTGTTCGAATCCGCCGAATCGCTTTCCTGGGATGACGAAAAAGCCATGGCCGTCCGGGAAAAAACCGTCTCGCTGGGCTCGCTCACCATCCGCAGGACACGTTTGACGGGCCCTCCGCCCGACGATCAGGTGATCCCGCTGCTGCTCAAGGTGATCCGTTCCGCAGGATACAGGATCGCGTTCGCGCCCTCCGCTTCGGCGGAATCGCTCCGTCTGCGGGCGGATTTCCTGCACAGGCAGGGCATCGAAGGGTTCCCCGATTTTTCCGAATCCGGCCTGCTGGACGATCTGGAAAACTGGCTGGCGCCCCATCTTTCCGGCGTCCGCTCCTTTGCCGGACTTCAGGCGCTGGATCTCCGGTCCATCCTGGAATGCAGACTGTCCGGTTCCGCCCGCATAAAGCTCAATGCTCTGGCGCCGGAAAAACTGAAAGTCCCCAGCGGCTCCATGATCCGGATCCGCTACGACGATCCCGACCGCCCCGCTGTGTCCGTCCGTCTTCAGGAACTCTTCGGCATGACAGCAACGCCCCGGCTCGCCGGGCGGGTCCCCCTGCTGATGGATATCCTCTCGCCCGCCATGAGGACGGTGCAGAAGACAACGGATCTGGAATCATTCTGGAAGGAATCCTACTTCCTGGTCAGAAAGGAAATGAGAGGACGGTATCCCCGTCACGACTGGCCGGAGGATCCGCTTCGGGCCGTCCCGCACAGAGGCGTCCGGCGTCCCTCATAAAGGCGTGGGAAGTTTCTCCCGCACGGTCTTTTCCAGCTCGGGATCGGCCCCCGTTTCTTCCAGAAGCCGGAATGCACGCAGCCAAAAGTCCGCCGCCTTCTTTTTGTCGCCCAGCGCGTGAAAGATGTCGCCGGCGTGATCGAGGATCGTGGCGTCGGGCGATTCTCCGCACCATTCCAGGCTTTGCAGAATGAACGTCTTCGCCTCCTGAAAACGGCCTTTCCGGAACAAGACCCAGGCCATGCTGTCCAGAATCGCTCCGTTGTCCGGCTTCTTCTTCAGGGCACGTTCGATCAGCTCCTGCGCATAGTCCAGATCCCGATCGTGATCCGCCAGCACATATCCGAGAAAATTCAAAAGGTCCGGATCCTCCGGATTCTCCCGGATCAGCGGCTCCAGAACGCCGCGGACGCCATCGATATCTCCGGTTTTCTCCAAGATCTCGGCATAGAGCAGATAAAACGCGTTCGACGTCAGCTTCAGCTTGTTTTTCCGTATGAGGGAGAGTGCTTTTTTCCCGGATGCCGCCGCCGCGTTCCATTGCTTCGTATCCTTCTGGATGAGCATGATCTGTATATATTTGGCGTGATTTTCCGGAAGAGCCGCCGCCGCTTTCAGCGCCGAGGGAATATCGTGCAGCATCAGATAAAGCTGAACCAAATGGCCCGCCAGCGCCCCCTTGTCCTGGATCCGGGACCCGTACTTTTTCAGAAGCGCCAGCGCCCGTTCCGGCGCCCCGGCATTCCGATACGTATTCACCGCGGCAAAGATCATACGCGACGGGTCCGCCGACTTCCCCGCTGCAAGAGAGAGTTCCACCAGACGACCCGCCGTCATGCGCCGTCCGGCCGTCTCCTCCACGGCGGCCAGAAGTTCCAGAGGTTCGGCGCGTGTCCCGCCGGTCAGAAGGATCCAGGAGAGCAGCGCGCGCCTCAGATCCTCCGTCTTTCCCATTCGGGTCAGGATCCCCGCGAGCTGTCCGGGCGGACGGGACTCGGTAAAGCGGCCCTCCTCCAGCAGATTCAGGAAGTGCGGAAAGGCCTCGGAGAAAGCGCATCGAAGAGAGAACGCCTTGTCCGGGATGGGACCGTTCAGAGGAAGAGGAGAGACCGGCCGAACCTTCTCCATGCGCCCCAGGATCATCAGAAGCGTCACCGCCGAAAGCTCGGGATCGGCGTAGAGGGTGGGCACGCTCTTCAGATACCGGATCGTCTTCAGCAGTTCCCCGTCTTTTTTCTGAAGCAGACAGACCATCATGTATTTCACGATGGCATGACGGGTCTTCCGGTCCGGCGTTCCCTTTCCCGCCGTCCCGCCGCACGCCAGAATCTGAAATGCGGAATGCAGAAATTCATACGCCCGGTCCAGTCGCGCCGCCTTTTCCTCCTCCGTCTCCTTTGCCGGCTCGGCAAGAAGCAGTTCGCCCAGCGTCAGATTCAACAGGGAGGCGGCAGGCGTTGCCCGGGCCAGCCGTTCGAGACGGGGGAAATCTTCCGAAGCGGCCGGAGGATTTCCCAGAGACGCAATGACGAACGGCAGAAGGGCTTCGGAACAGGGATCCGATTCGAGCAAGGCGAAGAGACGCGCACGGTCTTCCGGCGTCGCGGTCTTCCCCGCGATCCGTTCCGAAAAGATTTTCCCGAACTCGAAAAGACGGGCATCCGGCTCGCCCTCCGGTTCGAGAATCGGAAGCGGATCCTCCGGAAAACTGTCGCACACCCGGTCTGCCGCGGGAAGTCGGAAAGAAATCGGAAGCAGCAGAAAAACGAGGCTGAGTGCGATATATCTGAAATATGAGGCCATCATACGGCGGCGGCTCCTCGAGACGATTCTCCCCACTCCGAAGGGGGCCGTTAAAAAAGAAAAACCCTTCCGCCCGGGCATCCGGTCGGAAAGGTTCTCCTGCGTCTTCCGCCGGACGAAAGCACACGAGAAGAAACTCCCGGGCATCCGGCGGCAGAAATTATTTGTTCTTGTGACGCATCGCCTTCAGCATTTTTTTGCGCTTATGCTGTGCGATCTTGCGTCTGCGTTTCTTTCTCAGGTTTCCCATTTGCTTTCACTCTTTCCAAATAGATTTAGATTGATCCGACATGACAAGAAAGATAGCACAGTTTTTTCAAAACGCAAATCATTTCCGTAAAAATGTTGCAAAAAGTTTTTTCCGACTGCTTTTCGATGCGCCTGCAAAAACTCGCGGCTGGTCCTTCGGCGTTTCTCGAAAGTCCGAAATCCGGGGGCGCTACTTTTGGCAAGGCTGCCTTTTCCGTCAGCGGGGATCGAATTTCTTGCCCCGGTAGGCGGAGAGGCTTTCGTGCATGGTGCGGCGGAAAAACCGGCTGAATGCGTAGAGATCGCGGAACTCCAGCTGCGCGGCCAGCTCGGTCAGACTCCGGTCGCTGGTCCGGAGAAGACGGGCGCAGAAATCCGCTCTCGTCCGGTCGAGATACTGCTTCAGGGACTGCCCCGTTTCCTGGCGGAACCGCAGCGAGGCGTGCTTGCCGGTGCAGTGCAGGACCTCGCCGATCTCTTCCAGACGCACATCGCCGCCCTGCCTGGAGTAGACATACTCCCGGATCCGGCGCACGAATTCGCTGGAGGCTGGATCCTGTTCGCTCAATTCCAGCACGAACCGCCCGACGATCACGCCAAGAGCGGCATTGACCACCGCCAGAGACGCGGAACGGCTCATGAAATGCGGAGAAAGAGCCTCCAGAATGATCCGCATAGCGTGCTCCAGCATGCTGTCCTGCAGGAATCCCAGCGCCCGGTCGCCCCGGGAATCCGACGCAAATTTCACGCTCAGCCAGTGATTGACCGATCCGCAATAGACGAACCGGTGTGGCACGCCCCGGGGAATTACCGCGGTATAACCGGGCGAAAAAGGAAGCTCCCGCTCCACCCCGTCCTCCGCCTGCCAGAAAAGAGACCCCGTTCCGGCAAGGATGTGATCCGCCTGCCAGAATTCATGGGTATGGAAAATCTTCCGGGAAATGATCCGGGCGTCCGGGGTCCGGCGTTCGTTGTGAAAAAGATACTGTTCCATGGCAAGCTCCGGGATACGGATCGTACAATAACGCCGGGGAAGAGCATTTGCAAGCGGGAATGACACCTTTTTGCTATCTTTTTTTGATTCTTCCGAGGATCCATTCCGGCAGAATCAGGCAGTATAAAAACGCAGAATATATGCAGGGGTTCAGGAGAATGCGCCTTTTTGCTATCAATATAGTGCTTTTTGCCATTGCCTTGGCTCCCTTTCCGTGGTATAATTATTCACAGAAAAACCAAACCTCACAAGGAGATGGCATCATGACGGGACCCGACAACGTTTTTTCCGCCCCTCATTCGAAACATTTCACATTGATCGAACTTCTGGT
>JAFZZR010000179.1 GCA_017615635.1 Lentisphaeria bacterium | reverse complement strand
TGGGGCTGATATTTCCCGAAATACTGAGCCTCTCGTATCAGGCGAGCCCCAACGGGGCGAAAGATTATAGCCAGGGGATTCATCCCCTGGTCAACGAGGCAAAATTTTGTCCGAGCCCCAACGGGGCGGCAGAAAGCCCCGGTCCGCAGACTCGAGAAGAAATCCGGCTGTGGGAGATTATTTCCCGTTTCCCGCGTCGGGATCTTCTGTGTCAGCAATCCCGTTTATCCTCGAATTGAGGCTGCACTTCCAGCAAAGTATCCCAATCATCATCTTCCAGTAGGCTGAAATCGCATCTGTCGGCCAACAGGGGTTGTTCACGCAGCAGCCAGCTCCAGTCTTGAGAATGTCCCGTCCTTCCATCTTCGTCCAGTTGTAATTCATAATGTTTTCACTCCTTGCATGATGCGCATTGGGCGCGTACGATGGGTGTATAGTACGGCATTACCAGCATATCGCCTCCGCCAAGCAGTTTTTCCGCGCCGGACCTGTCAAGAATAAGCTGGCTTTCGTTCACATTGTTTACTCGGAAAGCAATGCGCATTGGCAGGTTTGCTTTGATAAGTCCCGTGATGATATTTTTGGACGTGGGATACTGCGTGGCCACGACAAGATGGATCCCTGCTGCACGTCCTTTCTGGGCAATGCGGCAAATGTCGATTTCTGCATCGTTCCACGACTTCTCCTTCTGGAGACTTGCAAGTTCTCCAATGAAAAGGATCTTCCAGGGCAAAGTGGTTGACTGCGGCGTATTCGGAATATTATTGCGTTCATTATATTCCCGCAATGATTTTGCCTTGACCGATTGCAGGATTTTATAGCGATCCTCCATCTCGATGACCGTCTTATGCAGCGTTTCGATCATCTGCGATACGTCATGAATGACCGGCATTGAAAGGTGTGGTGTTCCCTGATACCGGTCAAACACATTTTCCTGCGGATGAAACAGCACAAGCTGCATACTTTCCGGAGAAAAGCGGTACAGGAGACTCGTCACCATTGCATGGAGTCCCATCGAGACCTCGGAGGGATCGACGCCCGCAAGCAGGATGTGCGGCGCCAGGGCAAGATCGATGACAACATTTTTCCCGGAAAATCCTTTGCCAAGTACGAGCGGGATCGTCATTTGCTTTGCCCGATCCCCATCCTCCAAAAGCCGGCGGAGATCGACCATCTCTTCGCGGCCATTGGGAATTTCGACTCCGACAAATTTTGTGCCGGGAATGGGGGCCAGTACACGGACACTGGGTACATTGAAAGTTGCCGCGATCTCTTTGGCGCAGCGCTCCACTTTTTTTACATTGACACCGGGCTCCAGCGAAATGCGGAAAAGCGTAACACGGGGGCCGTTGGCACATCCAACAACTTCGCCCCTTATTTTTTCCCCGTCAAGGATGCTCTGCAATTCTTTTTTCATCCTCGGAATTGATACTTTCGATTTCAGCTCGTTCATCGTTACCCCTTGTTTGGACAACTGTTTTTTATATCTTTGCATTTGACCTTAACCCTTCTGAATAGTTACTCACGGCCAAAAATGAAACGGATGATTCGACTTGCCACTTTTTCTGTTGCAGCAGCAATGTCTTCCTTCTTCCAAGTGTCAGAATCATAATTGACCAATTTTTGAGCAATACCATATTTGCTGTCTTTGTAGCCTTTTTTCTCTGTGACGGTCTTCTGCTTCTTTGTCCTGAACCAATCATTGGAGATAGATTTGTTGATGTCCTCTTCCAGCAGTATCTTGTTGCCAAGCTGGTTCACAAAGAAATCGAACTCCTCTCTCGTTTCGATGCCAGCATCGCTCATTATGGTTTCTTTTTGGCGTCCACTTCCTGGCATAATGTGTTCCACGTTGACAGAATCAGAAAAGTCAAAGGACAGACGGTCCTTTTTTGCAAACAGGTATTCGTTCAGGAAAACCAAGATGTTTTTCTCGTAGTCCCGAAGCGTCTCTTTCAACTCTTCTTCTTTCCAGCAACGGGAAATGTGTTCATCAAAGTCATGTCTAATAACATCTATCGTAACAGATTTATCCACCAACTTTACATTTTCGCCGAAGAGGAAGGTTTTGAACTGAGAACTCGAATAGCCGACATCCACCAGCTCCAAAACCGTAAACAGGCGAATCAGGCATTCGGTTATCTGAAGGATCTTCTCCTGAGTCAACTCATTCACTTCAAACCGGTTCAGAAAGGAAATCAGATACAGCTTCGCATTTTCGTTGAACTTCACAATCAACTTCACGACAGGATAGTCTTGAACCGTCTCCCAAATTTCGGCCAGTTTTTTAAGTCTCTTGCATAGCGCCATCGGTTGACTTAAGATGTCCTTGCAATCGTAGGTATAGTAGCGACGGAGCCCGGGAGTTGTCACGTCAGGCTGACTTCCTTCACGGACATAAACCTTCTGTTCCGCACGCTGTATATACATATTCTGCTGGAGCAGGGAATCGATGTTTACGATTTTTTTTGCTTCCAACCACCTTGCTTTGCTGGAGATGGTTTTCCAAATCTCAGTGAATTCATTGAGGGCAGTGCTGTCTGCACTTGCTTTCGAATAGAGCTGTGCTGAGATAATATCCGCATCCGACAATGGCAATCCAGTGGAATTCAGGGAATTGAACATCTTGATAGCCTGTTCGGTATTCCAACTGCGGATCTCAATGACTTGGCATTCCCCTAAAAATGTCTTCGCGAACTTGTTGATTCGAGTTGAGTCATACTCTTTCAGTTTCAAATAAAAGTATTTGAAATTCCTGAAGAAATTGGTATATTTATTGTCCTTTTGCTTGCGTGGAATACGGTAGCATTGGCTTTCTGCCTCATCAAAATCAGTGGCCCCGACAATTTTGCACAAGTCGCCTTTATAGTCGCGGGATTCATTGATGGACTTGCTTTCAAGGATACAACGACCTTTCATTTTTTCTGGATTCCTGAGAATATCTCTCCGATTATCCGAGTCGGTTTGATAAAGAATATCGACTATGGCATTGCGGCGGTCTTCTAGCGCGTCAATCAACGACTCGGTTTCATCATCGCGAGTAATTGTTTTCAGTTCTTTCTGAATTCGCAGGAGCAAAGCCTTCATCAGCAGGATGAAAGTCGTAGTACGCTGCTGTCCGTCAATCAGGCTAATTCTCCCTTGCGTGGAACAATCTGCAATGATTGTTCCAAAGAAATACGGCTCTTTCTCGCCGGAATCACCGACAATGTCCGATTCCATAAACTCTTCAATGTCCTGCCACAATTTATCGCACGTCTCCGTGGTCCAGGAGTAGCTTCTCTGGTATTCGGGTATGATGATCTTGTCCTTTCCCATTTTTTGAAAATACACAAGAATCGTCTTAAGTTCGGGATCAATCTTTTTTGGCATAATTTAAGCTCCTATTGTTGTGAGGTTTATGCATTCACGTTTTTCTTTTTCGTCTGCCTCAAGCCATCGATCCAGGGATGCAAAAAGGTGCATCCCCATCTTCGTACTCCACTACATGCCTACCACAGCATCCACAGACAATACGCCGACAGAAATGCACCATACATGCGATGATGGCGCAACAATCCTGCGCTGTCTGTGGATGCGGGGAACAGAAAAGTGGTAGTTTGTAGTGGAGCCCCAAATTGTACGAAATGTTTCTGATTCTTTCT
Source organism: Lentisphaeria bacterium (assembly GCA_017615635.1). Lineage (GTDB taxonomy): Bacteria > Verrucomicrobiota > Lentisphaeria > Victivallales > UBA1829 > RGIG8244. Next base: position 11,649 of record JAFZZR010000179.1, on the reverse strand, counting down.
CCGGGTGGTGTACGTTTCCTTTCTGGGTTGCTGATTGCACACAGCCAACGGACTGCGAAATGCCTTCTTTTACGGCTAATAGTATTATATACGCGTGGAGCGCAAAAGTCAACCCCGCACGTTGCTGTTTCGAAAAAAAAACGTGTCGCATGAGAAGTTTCCCAATTTTCCATATGACTGCTTACTTTACGCATACCATACGTCGGGCGATGCGACAAAACGTGTCGGGATGGAAAAGGGATCCTAAAAAAAATCAAAATTCCATTTTTTCGAAAGTGCTTCGATGCATCGCCGGGCTCTTTCGATGACCTTGGCGGCGAGTTCGGGATGATTCAGAAGCACGGCATCACCGCCCTCGACAAGCACGAAATTGACGATCCGGTACTCCGGGGCCGAGGGAATACAGACAATAGAAAAGTCGCCCTCGCGCGACTCTTCCGTCACATCGAACTGCTCGACGATGAACTTCCGTGCTTCCGGTCCCAGGCGCAGCCGGATATCCCTGACCATGGGGAAAACGAAAATCTCGCGGCGGTTCACGGCATCGATGATTTTCTGATCCGGCTCGAAAGTGAGCGGAGTCGCCTCGGCACAGCGGATACGGTGCAGCGCCAGAGTCAGAAGGTGGCATTGTTCGGGGGGGATGGGTTTGCCGTTCTTCGTGCGGGAAACCGCCTTGATATACCAGTTGCCCTCATAGAAAGCGAGTGCTTGCGGTTCGATCAGCCGCTCCGACTCGACATCGGTCACGGGGGTGTATCTCACCTTGACGCACCGATGCTGCTGCCATGCGTCGAAGATCACGCGGAATACATCGGGTTTGACCGCGGCGTGCGACCCCAGCGCCACCAGCGAAAGCAGAACCGCTTTTTCGTCCATCCCCTTGTCGTTGACGGTGAGCAGCGTATCGACTGCGGAACGCATCTGCTGTTTCACCGGAGCGGGCATCAGGTTTTCCGCGAGGCGCGCGCCCAGCACCGCCGCACGCATTTCCGAATCTTCCAGCAGGGGGATATCCACGCTCCAGTCGGGATCGGTGAGATAATATCCCTTTCGCTCGAAATCATATCTGATCGGCGCACCGTACTCCGATTTCAGGAAAGCGATGTCGCGCTGGAGAGTCCGGGCGGAAAGGTTGTATGCCCCTGCGATATCCTGACGCTTCATCTCGGCGAGAAAGCGCGGATAATTCGGATAGCGGTTTTCCTTGAGCATGGAGAGCAGCCGTTTGATTCGCTGAATATTGTATTTGGTCACGCCCATTCGTATACCCTTCCATCAAAACGGTCATATTGATTCATCGTTTCCGCGATCCAATGGTCCCAAACGTTTTTTACGGGGTCAGGACGCCGGATCCGGTGATTTTTCTTCTTCATTTCGGCGATCCGGCTGTGGGAGATTATTTCCCGTTTCCCGCGTCGGGCGCCTTCGTGTTCGTTCTCCCGTCCATGCGGGTCCCGATCAGGAATTCGTGCGCCGGCAGAAGATGATCGTAGGCAAACGCCTGACTGAAAATATCTGCGGGGATCACTTTTCGGCGGATCGTCCGGTTTCCGATTTTCGCCTCGGCAAAAAGTTCGATGCTGCGGGGCGGTGCTGCCTTTTTCGCGGAATTGCGCAAATTCAGAATATATTCTCCCGCGCCGGCCGGGATTTCCCGGGCGGCAGGAACGGCGTCCTTATCCGGTACGATGGTGATCGGTCCGCTGAATCCGCCCGTCCGTTCGATCAGGAGTTTCACCGGGGCTGTCTGGCCGGGATACATGCTGACGGCGGAGCTGGTGGTGTAGATTCTGAAATCCGGCTCTTCCAGCCCGATCCGGAGCCGGTAGTGCCAGTCCGATCCGCCCGTGTTGTTCAAGTCGGAAACCTTCAGAGTGTACACTCCGTCGTCCGGAAGTTCCGCCAGAAGGTCCGGATCGGTCTGCTGCGGGATCGCGCCCACATTGACGGTGCGCGGCGTGTCATCCGCCTGTGCGATCTGCCGTCCGTCCGGCGCGTACAGGGTCAGGACGCCGTCCATCGGCGAACCGTCCCGCCGTGCCGCCAGCATGGCCGAAAGACGCATTCCCTTTCGTCCGCGAAAATGGGCAAGATCGGTCTCGCCGGGCTTTGAAAGTCTTCCGGAGATCACCACCGGACGGGTGATATTGAGGGGCCGGCCGTCGTACTCTTCTTCCGGCAATTCATCCAGATCCGGGAAGGAACATGATGCCATCCGGTAGAGCGCCGTCCCCTTTTCGAGCGTTATGCGGTACACGAAGTCCTGCCGCCCACGGTAGAGATTGTCCCGGACGAGGAGGAGGTACTCGCCGCCCGCGCCGCTCCGGAAACGCATGACCGGGTCGGGGAGGAAATATTCGTCGTCGGCGAACGCCGCTTCCCTGCCGTCCGGTCCGATCAGCTGCAGGATCGGCTGGAAATGGCCCGGGACGGCGTCGCCGATATAGGGCAGCAGCTTCCATCCGGTCAGCGAAAACGAGTATTCCGTGTCGGGCTCCAGCGTTATTTTGAACCGGTCGGTCTCGCCGGGCATGATCTGTCCGTCGATGACGGCGGGAAGCTCCTTTACATGTGGCATCGGCGGCTTCGGAACGCCGGGCCGCGTATAAAGAGGTTCTCGGATGTGGGGCGCGGCGTCGACGTAAAAGAGTTTCGGCGCGGAGACTCCGCTCCGGCAGACGATCCGGAGTTCGCGTTCGCCAGGCTGTGCATCGGCGTCGGCCGTTATATCCAGGATCGCCATCTGCCGCAGGGCCGGCGTCTGCTGAAGTGCATTCGGGCGCACGCAGAGATTCCGCGTCACGATCGCCCGCTCCAGAAGATCGAGCTGGTCGAGATGTTCCCACCACGTACATTTCCGCCATCCGGCCGTATCCTCCGGCAGGGGAGGGGGCGCGGATTCGCCTTTCTCCAGATTCCCGATCCAGTCAAGGAGCCATTTCTGCTGTTTGCCGTCGGGATGGGGAAAGCCCGGCACCGGGACCGCTTTGACCACACGCACGCCCTGTCCGCTTACGGTTGCACCGAGGATCCCGTTCAGCTGCTGTCCGCCGACGAGAACCCGGACGGTGGTGCCGGCCTGAATCCCGGCGGGGTAGAGGTATCCGGCAAATGGTTCGGCGAAAGCACGGACTGCCGCCGCCAGAAGAAAAACAGTGCAGAAAAGTTTCATCGTTCGATAAGCTCCCGGTAGATCTCGCGCAGCCGTCCGTATTTGGACTGCGGCGGAAGGACTGTCGTTTTGAGCCCGATGGGATTCGGCAGCGGACCATCCGGGTCGATCCCGCACAGTTCATAAATGCTGCCCAGCATATCCTGCGGCGTGACCGGACGGCTCACCACATTGCCCGCGGTCTCGTCCGAAGCTCCGACCACTTTGCCTCCGGCGAAGCCGCCGCCTGCGACCAGCGCAGTGAAGCATTTTGCATAGTGATTGCGCCCGCCGTTCCACGGGGCTTCCCAGTCGATCTTGGGACGGCGGCCGAATTCCCCTGTCCACCAGACGATGGTCGAATCGAGCAGACCCCGTTCGCTGAGGTCGGTGATCAGGGCGGAAAGCGCCTTGTCCATTTCAGCGGCCTTGACCTTCATGGTCTCGAAGTGCCGCTTATGGAAATCCCAGCCTTGCGCATTGATGGTGATATAGGGCACTCCGGCTTCCACCAGACGGCGTGCGGTGAGGCAGGACTGGCCCAGCTGATTGCGTCCGTAGCGTTCGCGCGTCTCCTCGCTTTCCTGCGAAAGATCGAAGACCTTGGCGGCATCTCCTTCGATCATCTTGCGGGCCGCCTGGCCCGCCTCGTCGAACGACTTCATCACAGGCAGATCCCGGCCGAAGGTGTCGAGCCGTTCCAGCAGTTCGAACCGGGCTTTCTGCTCGGCGGCGGTCAGGCCTCCGGGCGGCACGATCCCGTCCACCATGAACCGGGTCGCGTTCGGATCGCCTCCGGTCACGAGGGGGCTGAATTCCTCGCTCAGGAAGCCCACTTCGGAGAAGCGTCCTTTGGGAACGGTCAGAATGACGTAGGGCGGAATGTCGCCCCGGTACTCTTTGCTCTTGAACATGGCGATCACCGCGCCGATCGCAGGATAGACCGTACCGCCGCCCGGCATCCGTCCCGTCTGCATGATAGGTGGCGGTTTCGTGGCCGTTATGCGGATGGGTCATGGAGCGGATGATGGAATACTTGTCGGCGATCTTCGCCATTTCCGGAAAGAATTCGCTGATCGAAATGCCCGGAACATTGGTCGGGATCGCCTTGTATCCGCCGCTGTAATCCTGCGCCGCGTCGGGTTTCGGATCGAAGGACTCCAGCTGGGATGGACCGCCCCATACCCAGATCTCGATCACCGAGCGGGCATGTTTTTTCAGGACCGGTTTATCTCCGTTTTCCGCGGCGGAAAGGCCCGTTGCTGACACGATCAGAACGGCCGCGGCCAGTATCTTCAGGGAAAAATGTTTTTTCATCGTTCGGAACCTCTCTTTCCCGTTAATGCCGGTACAGGAACTCGCCGGAATTGGCCAGAGTCCACAGCAGATCGTTGATCAGTTTCCAGCGGCTCTTGGGCGGCATTGCATGGAAACGGTCGAGCAGGATCTTCTTTTCCGCTTCGGTGGGCAGCCGCGAGTAGAAAAGAAGGAAGCAGAAATTGATTTTCTTCGAAAGGGACAGATTCTGGATATCCGGCCGGCGGGGGATCTGCAGCAGACGGCGGTAGAGATCGGCCGAATTGAAGAGGAACAGCCTCTGCTTGGCCGTGATTTCATTGCTGCGTTCCTTCGGATCGCCCGTATCCCGCGACGGACGCCCGAACAGGATCAGAAACGAGCTGCTGATGGAGCCGTCGGCGATTTCCACGGTGCGCATATCCTTCGGAAGAAACGTGAAGGGCTCCGGGATCACGCTGGAGTACCGGCTGGGTACGCCGGTCAGATCGCGGATCACGTCGTCCAGAACTTCCGCTTCCAGACGGCGCACCGGATAGGCGGCAAAGTACGGCTGTTTCGCCCCGGCGTCCGGCTGGATCGAAGCGCTCCGGTAGGCGGCGCTCAGGACGATCGTCCGGCAGAGATGCCGGAAGTTGAAATTGTGCTTCATAAAATCGTCGGTCAGGAGCTCCAGTACATCCGCAAACCGACCCCCGGAGTCCTGACAAAGCTGTTCGCCGAAAAACCATTGCCACGTGCGGTTTACCAGCGCCCGCGCAAGCACGCGCCGCCCATCGCCCGCGGTAACATGGTCCGCCAGCACCAGCCTCGCTTCGGCGCCCGCCGAAACCGTGCGTTCCACACCGGGAAAAGAGAATATAATCCCAGGCATTGTGCCTGACTGGATAAAGTATGGTCCGCTGGTTGGTAGAAAGATTTTCCGTTCCGGCATGCTTTTGACGTAGACGATCTCTTCCTTCCACTCCTTCGTGCTTTTGAAGGCGATCTCCTCGAAGATATTCGTCCACTCCTTTTGGTTGTCTTCGGGAAGCGAGTCCAGCGGAACGCCGAACAGCGTGAGCATGGTTCCATTGGCGATTCCCCGTGGCGACCGGTCGGCATGCGCCCGGTAGAAATTCGAGCAGGGATCGCGGAAGTTGCTGCCCGAAGAGAGCAGAAGCGCCCGTACGAAATCGGCGTAGGATTCGTCTTTCCCCAGAAATTCGCGGATCCGCCGCATGTAGACGTAGACCGCGTTGGGCCAGAGGTTGATGGGAAATTCCGACTTGACCCGGAGCATATCGCCGAAACGCATACTCCACAGAGAAACGAACCCCGGATCCTTCAGCACGGTATCGACCAGAAACTCATATTTCCCGGTCCCCTTCGATTCGATAAAGAGCTTCGCCTCCTCCGGCGTCGGAAGACGGCCCGCAAGATCCAGATACACCCGGCGCACCAGCACGCTGTCCGGGGCTTCCTGCACATCGGACAGGCCCGCCTGCACCCAAGTGCGTTTCAGGGCGGCATCCACGGAAACCGGCTGTTCGGCGGATGCCTCATTCACAGGATCCGATTGTCCGGTGGATGCCTCGTCCGCGGGACGGATGTTTCCGGCGCAGCCGCAGCAGAGCGCAGCGAGAAGCAGGCTCCCGAAAAGGCATATCTTTTTCATCATCGGAGGATCTCAATTATGTTCTGTTCGAGTGCACGGGAAGACGGGCCGAACGCGGTCCCGGAAGGGGAACACGCTTCGACCATCCGCCGTATACTCTACAACAGGATGCTCTCTTTTTCCAGCCCGGAAAAAAGATTTCGGCAAAATAACCGAAGATCCGGTCCGTGCGAAGGGGAAAGATCACGGACGGTTTTGAGGGGCCGATCCCGTGAAATTCAATCCGCCGCAGAACTCCACGGATCCCACGGACGCGCCGCCGGATTTATCCGAAGAGTCGAAATTCCGCAGAAAAACCGTACAGAACGCGGCCCCGGCGGGGACACGCCCCTGGAATGTCCGCGTAAAGGGCTCCGCGGAACACGGAGCCCAGAAAAACTGCTTCGACGGATCGGTGATGCGGCGGCCGTCCGCATCGTAGAACATGGTGTAGACGAACAAGCTGCTGCCGGAGTGGCGGAGCGTGAGGATGTAGTCCGTGTCCGGATCCACGGGGATCCGCCCGGAGAGCAGGCCCTGATCGTTCCCGCCTTTGACTCCGGAGAGTTTCCAGCCCGGTTTTCCCTTGTCGGGCAGATCCTGCACGGCGGTCCCGGCTCCGGTCCAGCCGACGGGGATCCCTTTCCCGTTGAGGCGGGAGAAATCGCCGTTTTCGAGGCGGTTTCCGGGCGCGATGAATTTGACGGGTCCGAAGTATTCCGGCGAGTAGTTGTGGAATGCCATGGAGGGGAAGAGCAGATAGTATGTGCCGTCCTTCGGATCGCCGTTGGTCTGACGGCGGTAGAGCTGGATCAGAAGCGGAGGCAGATTTTCGAAGGTGTACCCGAGATCGCTCCACGGAATGAATACGGTCGTGGTATGTACGCCTTCTCCCATCTGCTGGGTCCCGCCCTGACCGCGGGTCTGTTTCAGCTTCAGTCCGCTGGTCCACGACCAGTCGGGTACGTTGACGTCGATCCCGCGGATCCCGTCGACGATCTGCCCGCCCACAGTGATGATGTACTGCCGGTTTTCCTTGCGGTCCGCCGTGACGAGGAAGAGTTCCAGACAGTCGTCGCGCCAGGCGTTTTCGGTGTCGTCGCGGAACGTGGTCCGCTCGATCATCTTGTTCAGCTCCGGTTCACCGGCAACGACGTGGAGGGCCAGACCCTTTTCGTTGGCCAGAGAGTAGACGAATGTCGCCTTTTCCTTCGGAATGTTTGTACGGCCGTCTTTCATGGTCAGGGTATGCCTCATGGCATATTTCCAGATGCCGTCCCGGTCGAAATCCAGCGGAATATCCTCCTTGACGAAGCTGACTCCGAAGAAGCGTCCCTTCGCACGGATCAGACGCATGGTGCGGAAGAAGTGCTCCGTCTCGTCCCGGATCAGGCGGATCCGCTGCCCGTATACGGACTCCGGATCGGTTTTCGCTTCCGCCGACTTCAGGATCTCCGTGAAGGTGTCCAGGTCTTCCAGCGTGTACATGGTGGCCTCGCCGCGCAGAAGGAACAGCTTCTCCGCCGTCTCCCAGAAGGTCTTCATTTCCGCCGCCGCCGGACCGTAGAACAGACGGTAATATTCCTCCAGGACGGCGTCCATATCCAGATCCGGATTCCACAGCAGCTGGCAGCGGATATAGTTGTTGAGGTGCGTGATGCCCGGCGTCCCCACCTGGGAGGGCTTGACCTCCTGATCGGCGCCGCCGGAGTACCAGCTGGATTCGCTGAACTCGCCGATCACGCCGTGGTCCCGGTTGAATTTCATGTTTTCCTGCAGAATGTGCGGATAAAACACCGGGATCCCGCGCATGGGCGGCCGATGATTGAACAGCGGATACGTCCACACCAGGATCGGGACATGTTTTGCCTCAAAACCCTTGATCGCGTTTTCCACCAGGAGCTTCTGCTCCGGATCCCGCAGAGACTGCCGCGTATAGCAGATCCGGACCGCCACGTTGGACGGCAGGTCGAAGTCGGGCGGCACCCGGTAGTTCGCGTATGCCAGCGTGCCGATGAGTTTGCCCGGATGCTTTTCACCGACGATCTTCGCAATCTCCTTGACGTGATGGAACACCCCGTTGGAAAATTTTCCGGTCAGCCCCAGATGCGGCGAATACAGCTTCTGACATTCGGGACATTCGCACATCCGGTACATGCCGTCCTGCGGGACCACGGGGAAGAGCGCGTAGTTCGGGTTTCTGTCGAAGAACTCGCAGGCGAGGTCGGCGAACGCCTTGATCCCTTCCGGGCTGGACAGGCACAGATTCCCCAGCTTGAAGGCCATGGATCGCTCGCCCGTCACATCCCGTTCCCCGTCGATCAGCGCAAAGTATTCCGGATGGCTATCCCGGTACTTCAACATCCGGCTGTGGCTGTGATTGATGGAGAGATTCTCGCCGCCCTGGCAAAGACGGTAGAACCAGTGCAGATAATCCGGACTGGCGTCCCGGAACCAGCATCCGTACATATAGCGTTCCCGGAATGCCGGCGATTCCGTGTATTCCGTGAGGGGCAGAGTGAAGTCCGGCGATTTCGGCACCACTTCCCCCAGTTTGCCCGGCATATAGTACCGGTTCCCCGCGTATCTTTCCAGAATCTTGCATACGCCGTTCATGGTGCCCCGTTCGCCGAATACATAATAATTCAGCTTCGGGTTGCAGATGATGAAGACGTGTCCGCAGTACCGTTCGTCTGTCTGCGGTCTGTCACGGCCCGCGATCACCACATAGTCCGGGGTCGCCTTGAAGTAATACCCGTCGAAGGTCAGCTTCTTCCCGTCCGCGCCCAGCTTCTCCGTCCGTTCCGACAGCCCCAGATAGACCGGGATCATGCCTTCCGGAATCGGATCTCCGGCTTTCAGCAGGGGGATCTTCGCACCCGTCCGTTCCTCCAGCATGGCCTGGAGCTCTTCACCCGCTTTCCTCGTCGAGAGATTTTCCTGCTCCAGCACGAGCACGGACTTCGCCTGTCCGTCCTTCACCAGCGCGACCAGCGCGTCGTCCGCCGTCAACATCGCTGCGCCCAGCAGAAGGAGCGCGCCCGTCATCATCCTGATCGTCATTGCATTCTCCCGTTTATCAGTCGGTTTCCTTGTATTCCAGATCCTGCGCCGTGCAGTCTTCCGAAGCCCGGATCTCCACATGCGTATCCGCCATCAGCGCGTTGAACTTCCTGTTGTGCCGGGGCGGCATGGTGGCCGCAAACATGCTCTTGACGTTGTTGCCGTTGGATGCGTTTCTGTAGTAATAGGCATCGTTCCACGTGCCCACGTGTCCCACGATGCTTTCCGGTGTGGCGGAGTCGGTCATCAGAAAACGCGTGGAGAGTCTTTTCACCCGGGAGAACCGGTGATACTGCGGAGCGGTTCCGTTGAAGCCGGCCCAGAGATTCATGGAGTAGTTCACCGCCGGGTCGTTCGGATACGTACCCGATGCCCAGCCGCGCGCCTCGGCGGGACACATGAAATTCTGCGACTGAACCGCAAAGAGCCGGATATCTTCCACCCGGCCCGTTTCATTATACCCCATGTATCCCGCGATCGAATAAAACCATACGCGCCGCTGCCCGCTGTACCCCAGGATCCCGTCCGCCTGCATGATGAAATCATTGTAGTCCGCCGCATACTGCAAAGCGCCGATCCCGATCTGCTTGAGCTTGTTGGTGCAGGATGCCTGCTTCCCGTACGACTTGGCCTGTCCCAAAGCGGGCAGAAGCATGCCCGCCAGGATCGCGATGATCGCGATCACGACCAGAAGCTCGATCAGCGTGAAACGCCTGCGCAATGTATGAAGTATGATTTTTCTGCCGTTTCCTTGCATGGTCTGTCTCCTTTCCGAGGTTTCGTTTTTATGGCCGTATGTATATTATGGATCAACTTCGGGTCTCCTGATACATCTTCACGACTTTTTCGCAGCGGCGGTACGTTTCCATCAGAAATTCCCGGATCTTATCCTCCGGCTGGTCCTCTTTTTTCTCCGGGTCATAGAAGGGCGTGTTCCGCATGGAAAGTTCGAAGCTGAGAGGCCGGTCCCTGTAGGAGGATTCCCGCAGAAGACTCACGATGTCCGCCCAGTCGATTTTTCCGTAAAAGGGCGGCTGGTGCTGGTCTCCGATCGCACCGTCGTTATCCTGAAGGTGCAGCGCCTGAATGCGGTCCTTCACTTTCCGGATCAGCTTCAATCCATTGCCGGATCCCATATTCGCGTGCCCGGTATCGAACGTGATCCCGAGCCATTCGGCCGGGTATTCCTTCATCAGACCGAACAGGATCTCGAAGGTGTCGTACGGAAGATTTTCGATGGCGATCCGGACCTTGTATTTCTCGATGGCGGGAATGAGGTCATCCATGGTCCGGCGGAAAGCGTCAAGCTTCGGGCGGATGGCTTCCCTCAATTCCGGAGTCTGCTTTTCATGATAGTACGGCGGATGCATGATGAGGGAGCCGGATCCTTCCATTTCCGCCAGCATCATCATGCGGTTTTCCACCAGTTCGACTCCGGCCTTTCTCCGGTATTCCTCCGTGGAATACCACCCTTTTTCCATTCCGGCGGATCCGTGGATATCGAGCAGTTTCAGCCCGAAATTTTTCATCACTTTTCTGTATTCGCGGATCTCATGCAAACTGTAAATGAAATCCGTGTTCCACTGATGGCACCAGTGGACATGGGTGAATCCGGCTTCCGCCATCATCTTCAGATACTTTTCCGGATCGGCGGTCGAGCTTACGTAATCGGTGTTAAGACATATTTCCATGACAAAAATCCTTCTGACGTACGATATTCTGTTTTCAATCGGTTTCCTTGTATTCCAGATCCTGCGCCGTACATTTCTCTCTCGGCCGGGCTTCTATATGCATATCCGCCATCAGTACATTGAACTTTTTGTTGTGGCGGGACGGCATACTGGCCGCGAAGGTGCTCTTGACATTGCCTCCGTTGGATGCGTTCCTGGTGTAATAAGCGTCGTTCCAGGTGGTGATTCCCGCCATGCTTTCCGGAGTGGCGGAGTCGGTCACCAGAAAGCGTGTGGAAAGCCGCTTCACCCGGGAAAACCGGTGATACTGCGGATGCTGACCGTTGAACCCGGCCCAGAGATTCATGGAGTAGTTCACCGCCGGGTTGTTCGGATACGTGTCGGATGCCCAGCCACGCATCTCGGAGGGGCACATGAAGTTCTGCGACTGGACCGCAAAGAGCCGGATATCTTCCACCCGGCCCGTGTCATTATGCCCCATGTATCCCACGATCGAATAGAACCAGACACGGCGCTGGGTGTTGGCGGTCAGAAGGATGCCGTCCGCCTGCATAATGAAATCGTCGTAGTCCGCCGCATACTGCAAAGCGCCGATCCCGATCTGTTTGAGCTTGTTGGTACAGGATGCCTGCTTCCCGTACGCCTTGGCCTGTCCCAGGGCGGGCAGAAGCATCCCCGCCAGGATCGCGATGATCGCAATGACGACCAGAAGCTCGATCAGCGTGAAACGCTTCAGGTATGAGGTATGAGGTATGAGGTATGAGGTTCTTAATGCAGATTCCCGGTTCGTCATCATGATTACAGCCCTT
>JAFZZR010000178.1 GCA_017615635.1 Lentisphaeria bacterium | reverse complement strand
TGCTTGACAATTTGCCCCAGCACTGCCAAATTATGCTCCGGAGAACCCATTTTCCTATCCTTTCGTCTTTTCGTCGAGCAAAAGGTAGTTTGGGTTCTCTTTTTTGTCAAGTCAGAATTATTTTATGGGATATCTGTGAAAAAAAATAAAAAAATTTTTTGGAAGGGGAAAAAACGGTTTGCAAAACACGGATCTTGTGCTATAGTATTTAATTCCCGCGTAATCCGCGGCGTGTCATGTGGGTGGCGCGCCGTATTCCAAGACGCCGGGAATGACAGGAAAAGGCCCTCGATCGTGGAAAACGAGGGACGCTTTTTCGTGGAAACGAAAGCCGGTACGGCCTGAAACGGCCGTGCGAAACAATTAAAACAGGTGCCGCAAATGAAAGTTACGTCATCCATCAAACGCAGGTGCGAGTCCTGCCAGATCATAAGAAGAAAAGGCGTGATTCGCGTGGTCTGTTCCCGGAATCCCCGCCATAAACAGAGACAAGGCTAACAACCCCGGAGAAGCATCATGCCCAGAATCATTGGAGTTGATATCCCGGCCAACAAGCGTGTTACCTATGCGCTGCAGGCCCTGTACGGGATCGGTCCGGCCATTGCCGCCGAGATCATCGAACGCGCCAAGATCAATCCCGATCTCAAGGCGTCCCAGCTGACGGACGAGAACATCGCCGCCATCACCAACCTGATCCAGAATGACTACGTTGTGGAAGGCGATCTCCGCCGCGAACTCGTGACGAATATCCGCCGTCTTCAGATCATCAACAGCTACCGCGGTCTCCGCCATAAGAAGGGCCTGCCCGTGCGCGGCCAGCGTACCCGTACCAACGCCCGTACCCGGAAAGGCAAGAAGGTCACCGTCGGCGCCATTCGTGACAAAACCCAGAGACGTGTCGCCGCTTCCGACAAGGAAGCCAAAGCCGCAGCTGCGGCTGCGCCCGCCGCGCCCGCCAAGAAGAAATGATCCGGCGGACCTCGTTGAGAAAGAACTGAATCGAAAGGCTATCAAACCATTATGGCTGAAGAGAAAATCGAAAAGACGGCGGCTCCCGCTGTTGAGCCCGCTGCAGAAAATGCCGCCGCGGCTCCTGCTGCTGCCGATGCAAAACGCAAGAAATCCGGTCGGCACGTTCCCTCCGGAATCGCTTATGTTCACGCCTCCTTCAACAACACCAAGGTTACCTTCACCGATCTTCACGGGAATGTCCTTTGCTGGTCCAGCTCCGGCAAGAACGGATTCAAGGGATCCCGCAAGAGCACTGCTTATGCCGCTCAGGTGGTCGCCGCCGATGCCGCGAAGAAAGCCGAAGCTCTCGGCATGAAGGATGTGGAAGTCCGGATCAACGGACCGGGCGCCGGTCGTGATTCCGCCGTCCGCGGTATCGCCTCCATCGGTATGGAAATCAACGCGATCAAAGACATCACTCCCGTTCCTCACAACGGTTGCCGTCCTCCGAAACGCAGACGTGTCTGATCCATTCGCGCCGTATTATCCCTGCCGAATGCAAGAGATATCAACCAACTAACTGGAGATAATAATCGATGGCTTCTGCATTTGATTTCCCCATGCCGCAAGCTCCGGTCATGGACAAGGCAACCGCAACCGACCGCTACGCGAAGTTTGTTGCGGCCCCGTTCCAGAGCGGATTCGGTCATACCATCGGCAACGCGCTGCGCAGAGTTCTGCTTTCCTCTCTGGAAGGCTCCGCGATCTGCGCGGTCCGGATCGATGGAACGACGCATGAGTTTTCCTCTCTTCCGAACGTCATTGAGGATGTGACGGAAATCATTCTCAATCTGAAGAAGGTCCGTCTGAACCTGAACAGCGACCAGCACAAGGTCCTGGAGATCCGCAAGTCCGTTGCCGGCCCCGTTACTGCCGCCGATATCGTCAACGACGGATCCGTGGAGATCTACAATCCCGAGCAGATCATCTGCACGCTGGACAAGGATGTTCCTTTCCGCGCCGAGATCGAGATCGCCAAAGGCCGCGGCTGGTGTCCTGCCGAACGGAATAAACACGATCAGCCCCTGGGAACGATCCTCGTCGACTGTCTTTTCAGCCCTGTTACGCATGTCCGCTATCAGGTCGGCGCCACCCGCGTCGAAGAAAAAACCGAAATGGACAGTCTGACGCTGGAGATCTACACCGACGGCCGGATCACTCCGCAGGATGCTCTCAAGAAGGCCGCCATGATCCTTTCCGATCATCTCTCTCCCTTCTTCCAGGGCAACGAGAAACCTGCCTCGCCCGGTCTTACGGAAAGCGAGCAGAAGATGCTCAAGCTGCTTTCTCAGGACGTCGAGACGCTCGACCTCTCGGTGCGTGCGATGAACTGCCTCAACACGGCGAACATCAAACTGCTGGGCGAGCTCTGCCTCAAGAATGAAAGCCGCATGCTCAAGTACCGCAACTTCGGGAAGAAATCTCTCGATGAAATCAAAGAAAAGCTGGCAGCGCAGTCTCTCCAGCTTGCCATGCCCCTCAGTGAGAACCTGATGAACGCGATTCTGGCGGAAGCCGAGCGTGTCAAGGCCACTAAGACCAAAGAGGAAGAGTGAGTAAATCATGAGACACATGAAACATACTGCAAAACTGAACCGCAACTGCGGTCACCGCAAAGCCATGCTCGTCAATCTCGCGTGCAGCCTGATCGAGCATGACCGCATCCAGACAACTCTGATTCGCGCCAAGGAACTCCGCCGCTTCGTCGAGCGTCTTATCACGTCCGCGAAGAAGGGCGGCGACCATCGCCGCAGACTCGTCTATGCGAAACTTAAAATCAACACCCCCTCCGACAAGGCGCAGGCCAAGAAGGCCGTCATCAAGAAGCTTTTCGATGATCTGGCCGTCCGCTTCGCCTCCCGTCCCGGAGGATACACCCGGATCATCCGCACGTCTCCCCGTGTCGGTGACTCCGCGCCCCTCTGCTTCATCGAGTTCGTGAGCGCCGAAGCGCCCGCTGCCGAAGCGCCTGCCGCTGCGGCGGAAGCTCCGAAGGCGGAGGAAGCCCCGAAGGCCTGATCGGCTTCGCGGTGTTCGCAACGACAGCCCGTCCGGATGTTTTTCCGGACGGGCTTTTTTCGAGTCATTTTCCAACCGGAAAATTTGCTTTTTCCCAAAGACGGGGATACAGTAACGGCGTCCCCCGATAATTTACAAAACAGGAGATTCGATTTATGAAACTCAGAAGTCTTATCCTCTCGACCGCATTCGTGCTCTCCCTCGCGAGCGCCGGATATTGTCAGTCCGCACCGGAAGCTGCACCGGTCAAACCGGCCGCCGTGAAGGATTCCGGAACGCATTATGTGGCGGATGCGGTAAACCCGTTTATCCAGACCGGCGAATGTCCCGGCGCCATCAGCATTCTGTATCGTGACGGCGTGCAGGAGACGGCGCTGCTGGGGTACGCGGATATGGAAAATCAGATCCCGATCCGCATGGATCAGTTGTTCATGCAGTGTTCCCAGACCAAAGGCTTCTGCGGCGTGACGATTGCCATCCTTGTGGAGGAAGGGAAGCTCAGCCTGGACGATCCGGTGTCGAAGTATCTTCCGGAGTTCGCGGAACTGAAGATCGCCGTGAAGGATAAGGATGGAAAAGTCGAGCTGGTCCCGGCGAAAAACGTTCTGACCGTGCGGATGGTGATGAATCATACGGGCGGCTTCCCGTTCGAGATCCCGACGAAGCGCAAAAACGGCTGGCCGTCGCTTTCTCTTCGCGATACGGCGAAGGAAGCGGCTTCGAACCCGATCCTGTTCGAACCCGGGACCAAGGTGCAGTATTCCAATACCGGTATCGATATCGGCGCCGCGATCGTGGAAGTCATCTCGGGGCAGGGCTGGGACGTTTTCCTCAGCGAGCGGGTCCTGAAGCCTCTGGGAATGACGTCCTCCACGTTCAATCCGACGGATGAGCAGCTGAAGGACATCATCAAGCTGTACCGGGTGAAAGCGGGTGAAAAGGCGGTATACTGCGAATTCCATACTGCCATGCCGCTGCCGCACAACGGCCCGAACATCCATCCTTCGGCGGGCGCCGGACTGTGGACCACGGCCCAGGATCAGTACAAATTCTACAAGATGCTGATGAATCTGGGCGTCGGCGACAACGGAGCGCGCATCCTCAAGGAGGAAACCGTGAAGAACCTTCTCGCGACCAGCTCCCGTCCCGCGGGCCTGGGCGGATACTCCCTGGGCCTCTCGGTGGATGGAAACGGCCAGATGGGGCACGGCGGCGCCTGGGGAACGAGTGCCAACGTCAACTGGAAGAAACGGACTCTGTCGATGTGGATCGTGCAGGAGCTCGATCAGCCCCGTCCCTGGAATGCGGAGAAAGGCAAAGCGGCAGAGAAGTTCTTCTCGCAGGAGAACAGAGCCAACGCCGCCGACGCATACACCGGACGGATGAATTAAGTTCCCCCGTCCGGACGTCTGACCGGCCGGCGGCTTCGCTGTCCGGTCAGAACCAGCCCCAGCAGCAGATCCCCGCGAGGACGGTATACCCGGAAAGCATCATGACGGGCGTATCCATGGAGTGGGGAGCGAAGGCTTCGGCAAAGGTCATCAGCGGCGGCAGAATGACCAGCGCTGCGACGAATTGCCGGGCGGTGTTGAATTCGCCGCCGAAAATCAGGATGGCGATCAGGGTCGTCAGAAAGACGCAGGCGCTGCCTTCCCAGGACCGGGTGTAGGTCCGCTTGAAATTCCACGCGGGGACCTTGTACTTGTGTTTGCCCAGGTACATCCCGACCGGCTCCGCCAGGCCGTCGCCGATGCCTACGGCGATCACCACGATCATGACCAGATACGGTTCATCCAGGACTTTCTCAAAGAGATTCTGGAAAAAGACGCTCAGAAGCAGTCCGGGAAGCAGATTGCCGAGAATGATCCATTTCAGCGTGTGCGGACGGTCTTCCGGACGGTCCATCGCATTGAACTGCAGCATGAAGAACCGGCAGTTTTCGCGCAGCGGCTTGATCAGCAGAAGAAATGTCAGCATGACGAAAAAGGTTTCCCACAGGTGCGGGATCAGTCCTTCGTGCTGGCCGAACGGATTGATGAGGGGTACCAGATAGGCGGCGAAATGCTGCAGTTTGCGGGTGTAATTGACCTTGAATGCCGTTTTGCGGGTATAAATGATGTAGCCTTTTTCATCGGTGTCGCAGAACTTCCGGCAGATGAGACCGCCGACCACGGAGATCGCTCCGATGAAGAGGATCTTGAAGAACCCGAAAGCGAAGAAATCCCGGTCGATATTCCCGCTGCCGCACAGAATCGTGGTGCAGATCAGGCCGATCAGTGCGAGCAGGCAGCCGATCAGAAAAACCAGATCGAAGGTTTGAGTCCAGGGCGCATCGTAATGTTCGTATTCTTTAGGCTTTTCCATCGTGTGATCCTGACAAGTCAAATTCTCTTTTTTTCAAATATAGTGCCGATTTTTTCAAATGTCAACAGGCGCCTCCGAAAATTATCGCGTCATGCCCCTTCCTGTCAATTGAAAAACTAAACGCATACCCGGAAAAAGAGATTGCGCTTTCAGTCTTACAAAGAGAGGAGTGAGCGTTTCGTGTTACAAACTTCAATCGAACAGATATTTTCTGCCGCCCCCTTGGGGCTGATGTTCCCCGAAATATCGTGTGCATCATACAAGGTAAGCCCCAATGGGGCGAAAGATTATAGCCAGGGGATTCATCCCCTGGTCACCGAGGCAAAATTTTGTCCGAGCCCCAACGGGGCGGCAGAAAGCCCCGGTCCGCATATCATTCCTATTTCAAGAATGGCGACTGCCCGATCATCGCATCGTCAGGAGCACAGACACATGCGGGGAACAGCACGTCCTGCGACAGCTTCATGCTTTTCTTCAATCTTTGTAAAAGAAAACGCATACTTTGTAAGACTAAACGCGCAATTTGTAAAAGAAAATGCACAACCATAAATCTCGAGAGGAGTACTTTTTCGCATTTGCAAGACTAAACGCTCACCACCCCCGTTCAGAAGACACCGAGTAAGCGTTTACGTTTACAATTGACCGCTTGTTTTTTTGAAGAAACGTCGATATTGCAATCACCGCATGGCCCGAAAACCAGTATGATATCAGAAAATGATATGTTTTTCTCGTTTTCTGATATTCCCATTCCCGTGAAACGCCCTATATTATCCCCGGACAAACAACCAACAGAGGAGTCCGGATATCATGAACGAGCGTATTGGAAGACTTGTCAAGGCGGCGCGCAGCGGAGAGATCTATCCTCCGTGCGTCAAGGTGGAGTACGATGAGTTCGATCTGAAACTGGCCGATCCCCTGCGGATCGCCAAGCGCCTTACCGAATACATGGAGGCGCAGCCCTGCTACTTCACGGAGGACAACGAACTTCTGGGCATGATGCGTTTCGACGGGTCCGTGGAGGCGGAACTCTTCCCCCGGCGAGGGCATCTGTATTTCGTGGAGGTGGGCAGGAAATATTACTTCAAGCCGCAGGAAAACCTCTGCACCTTCGAATGGCAGCACTCCAACGCCGATTTCGGCAAGATCATCCGCCTGGGACTGGAAGGATTCCGGAAGGAGATCATCGAAGCCCGCAAAAATTATACGGACGACCTGCCGAGACTGAATTTCCTGGCCGGACTGGAGTCCATGATCCGGGGAATCGTCCGCCGGGCCCGCCAGTACGCCGCGGAATGCCGGAAACAGGCGGCGGTCTGCAAGGATTCCCGCCGGAAGGCGACTCTCCTGCGCATGGCGTCCAACATCTCGCATGTTCCGGAGCATCCGGCCCGGAACTTCGAGGAGGCGGTCCAGTGTCTCTATTTCTGCTTCCACTTCCAGCCGGACAGCATCGGGCGTCCGGACCAGTATCTGTATCCGCTGTACCAGCAGGGGATCGTGGATGGCACGCTCACGAAGGAACATGCGAAGGAACTGCTTCAGGAACTGTACGCAATGATCCACGGCTGGACGTATCCGAACATGAAGAATGGCGTGGCGACCAACTCCAACTGGGACAAGGGCGGCGAATGCCATTTCGCCGTGGGCGGCTACACCATGGATCACCAGTGCGCCTGGAACGAACTTTCGGAACTGATCGTGGACTCCATGATGGAAGTGGATCTGATCCGGCCGCAGGTCTCCCTCCGGTGGAACAAACTTACGCCCCGGTCCGTGCTCCGCAAAATGCTGGACTGCGAACGCAAGGACAAGAACAAACGCATCGCGCTGGCGAACGACGAACCGCGCATCGCCGCCATGCTGAAAAACGGCATTCCCTGGGAGACTGCGTACGACTACATCATGGTGGGGTGCAACGAGCCCGCGTATCAGGGCGGGATCTCTCTGGGCGGCAACACCACGAACATCGTGCGGTCCCTGGTGAACACGCTGAACAAGCGCCGGGATGAAGTGCTGGCCTGTCCGGACTTCGATTCCTTCTATACCCTGTACGAGGAGGAACTCTACAACGATCTGGAGACGATCCTGGATTATTCCAACCGCTTCAACATGCTCCGTTCCCGCGACTGCAACGTGCTGACCTCCCTCTTCATGACGGGCTGCATCGAACGGGCGCTGAGTGTGACGCAGGGCGGGGCGGTCCGCGCCCGCTGGTGCGCCAATTTCATGGGGTCGACCAACCTCATCGACTCTCTGAGCGTCATCCGCCAGTTCGTCTATGAGGAAAAGCTCTGCACCATGGAGGAACTGCTGAAGGCGCTGGACGCCGACTGGAAGGGATATGAAGCGCTCCGCACGAAGATCCTGAAGCACGGAAAGTTCTTCGGAAACAACGATGACTTCTCCAACAGCACGGCCCGCAGATTCTATTCTTCCGTGAACCGGTTCGCCGAGGGCCGCACCGACATCTTCGGGCATTACATCTGTTTCGGCAATCTCACCGGGTACCGGACCCATTTCGCCCAGTACGGCGCCCTCACGCCGGCCACGCCCGACGGACGGGTCGCCGGCAGCGCGCTGCTCTTCGGGTCCGGTCAGGCCGAAGGGAAGGACAAGGACGGCTTAACGAGTCTTCTGCTTTCCGTGGCGCACATGGATCCCACGCTTGTCATGTGCGGGAACACCATCATGAATCTTTCGGTGGACGAGAACACGGTCCAGAATGAGGAGAGCTTCGAGAAGCTGGTTTCCATGATCGAGATCTACTTCCGGGAAGGCGGACTCCATATTCAGCTGAATCATGTCTCCCCCGAGGAACTCATCGCCGCAAAGAAGGAGCCGGACAAATACAAGAGCGTCCGCGTCCGCGTCTCCGGTTTCTCCGCCACTTTCGTGAGGCTGGAGGAATCCATTCAGGACGACGTGATCGCCCGGACGATCAATCCGGCGTGAGCGGCGTGGCTCAATGAGATGGACGGCGGGCATCGTTCTCCGGCTTCTTGCCGGAATCACAGCGGTAACGGCGGAGGCTGCAATGGATATGGAAAGCGGACATGAACTTCTCCGGCAGGTGGCGTCGGCGGATAAACACGCGGACAGTGCCGTCCTCGCCATCCGGACCCCGGAGGAGCTGAAGAAACAGCAGAAACAGTGGCGCGAACTCTGGCTGGACATGCTGGGCGGCATGCCGGAAAAAACGCCGCTTCAGCCGCAGGTCACAGGGCGGATTCAGGGAGATGGTTTCACCGTGGACAAGATCCTGTTCCAGTCCATGCCCGGCGTCTATGTGACCGGCTATCTGTATCTGCCGGAAAATCCGCGCTTCCGCGCTCCGTATCCCGCCCTCCTTCTGGTCTGCGGGCACTCCGATTCGGGAAAACTCCGGGACCGGTATTGTCACATGGCGGTCATGGCGGCGAAGGAAGGCTTCGCCGTGTTTACGCCCGATCCGTACAGTCAGGGAGAACGGATCCAGCGGGCCGCGGACTATCCTCTCTCGGAGTGTGCGGAGGAACACGCCTCCCTGGGCGCCCGGTCGTGGCTGGCGGGCTGGAACTTCGCCCGGTTCCGGATCTGGGACGCCGTGCGGTCCATCGATTACATGGAGACGCGCCCGGAACTGGATCTTTCGAAACTGGCCGTTGCCGGCTGTTCCGGAGGCGGGACCATGAGCACCTATATGCAGGCGTTCGACGACCGGATCAAGGTTGCCTGTCCCTCCTGCTATGTCTCTTCGCTGCGGGAAGTCATCGGCGAACGGGGCGTCCACGACGCGGAGCAGTTCTTCTGCGGACAGCTCCCGCGCGGCTTCAATCACGCGGTCCTGCTGGCTATGGGACAGCCCCGGACCGCGGTGATGCTGGATACGCGGCATTCGGACTATTTCCCCATCGCGGGAGCCAGGTCGACCGCCGCCCTGATGGAACGGTTCCAGAAGAATCTCAAGATCGATACCCCCTTTGCCATCTTCAGCAGCGACGGACCTCACGGACTGCCCCTCTGCGGACGGACCGCCATCCTCTCCTGGCTCGAATACACGGTCAAAGGCGAGGAAAGCCGGTACTGCCGGAAAGGAGCCGACGGAAAGCCCGTGCTGGATGTGGAGGCGCTCCGGCAGATCCCCGACAGCACCCCGCCGGTCCCGTTCCCGGAAGAAGGCCGCACGGTCACGGCTTCGGGACAGGTCCGGGATCTTCCCGGCTTCCGATCCCTGTACACCGTGATCGCGGAGGAGGCTCTGCGTCTTCGCGATACGCGCCGGATCGACCGCGCCGCTCTGCCGGAGATCATCCGCCGCAGGGCCGGGATCCATACTCTGGCGGATCTCCCGCCCGAGCCCGAACCGTTCATCCACGATTTCAAGTGGTGGTATCTTTCCGGTGCGGAAGGGTGTTCCACGGAGCTCCATGCGGCGATCCTTGCCGTCATGGGCCGTTCCCTGGTGGGCGAGCGGGCGGAATCCATTCTCCGCAAGGCTCTGGCGGAGAGACGATCCAACGGCGGCAAGCCTGTTCCGCTGAAGGCGGAGGGCGTCTGGTGCATCCCCGCGGCCCATGCGTTCGCGGCGGAGCCCGGTCTCTTTTCGGAGGTGGAGTTCACGGATCCGCCGAAAAGCTGGACGGAGATGCTGTGCGATCCCGATCCCGGCAAAGACTCCTTCGCCGTCACCGTCTGGGGCGCGCTGAAGGAATACGACTGGACCGATCTGGTCCCGGAAGACAGACTGACGGTCATCCGCCGGACTTCCCCGGAGGCTGACACGAAAGAAGAAGGCGGGAAGGGGATATCGGTTTTGCCACCGGGATCACCGGTTTTGAAGTCATGAAAAACATATTTCAGGCGGAAATCCGCATTGACAAAAAATGGCTCCGCGTTATATTTTCCTGATCCGTGAAAACCAACGAACACAGGAGAACGACGATCATGGATGAATATATGGAACTGATGAAGGAGCTGATCCGGTGCCGTCCGGTATCGGGCGATCCCTCGGCCGTGAACAGGGCCAACGGCATACTGAAATCCTTCCTGGAGGCGCACGGCCTTTTCTGCACCCTGGAACAGACCGGCGACCGTACCTGTCTCTATGCCTCGACCCGGCCCGGCAGGACTCCGGCTCTGCTCCTGAATTCCCATGTGGACGTGGTCCCCGCCGTCTCCGAGGCGGAATACGAACCGTATGAGAAGGACGGATGGCTTTACGGGCGGGGCACGGCGGACTGTCTGGGAAACACGGTGTGCGTGGCGAAGATCCTCTGTAAAGAGCGGGACCGGGCCGACGTCGGCGCCATATTCAGCAGCGACGAGGAGATCGGCGGCGAGACGGCCCGGATCATGGTGGAGCGGGGGTACGGCGCCGGAAAAATGTGCATCGTGCTGGACGCCTGGCAGGAACACCGGATCATCACGCAGCACAAAGGTCTGCTCAGCGTGAAACTTTCCGCACACGGGGAGGGCGGCCACTCCTCGCTTCCGTGGGGAAAACCGAATCCCATCGACATTCTGGCGGATGCGTATATCAAGATCCGCGCCCTCTGGGCGGAGATGGACGATCCCTCGCTGGACTGGCGGAATTCCATGGCCCCCTGCATTTTCCGGAGCGGAGTCGTGGACAATCAGATCCCGTCCGAGGGGGAACTGATCCTGAACTTCCGTTTTCTGGAGGATTCCGACCGCGAAAGGATCCTCCGGATGCTGAGATCCGTCTGCCCGGAGGTGACGGTCCTGCGCATCCGTTCGCCGCTTGCCACCGATGAAAACGCGCCTGCGGTCCAGCTGCTGAAGCAGACCGTCGAAGACGTACTGGGGCGGCCTTCGGGCTTCTCCCGTGTGTGCGGCGCTTCGGATGCCTGCCACCTGAAGACCATCGGCGTCCCCGTGGTCATCATGGGGGTCAACGGAACCGGCTATCACGGAGCGGGCGAGAAGATGGAGATCAAAACCATGGACGAACTGTTCCGGATCCTGACGGAATATATCGCCCGGCTGAAATAGAACGAAACGATGGAAAGGATCGTGAAAATGGAAGCGTATTACAAGGGAAAAATCGCCTGGGTCACCGGTTCCGCACGCGGACTTGGCCGCTGCGTCGTCGAAATGCTGGCGGAAAAAGGATGCGACGTAGTCGTTTCAGCCCGGAATCAGACCAACCTCCGTAGTTCGGGGGAGGGGAACAGCGTGGATGAAGTGGCGGAATCGATCGCGAAGAAATATGGCGTCCGCGCCATCGTCGTCTGCGGGGAGCTTTCGAAGGAAGAGGAGGTGGCCCGCTGCCTTGCGGAGATCCATGAAAAGCTGGGGAAGGTGAGTTATCTGGTGTGCGCGGCGGGCGGCGGAAACGTGGGTACGGCGCTGAAAAAGGATTGTCCCACGGATTACGCTTCGAATTTCGATCTCTCCTCCGTGAAGGCCATGCTCGATCACAATCTGATCTCGGCCATGCTGTGCTGCCGGGCGGTGATACCGGATATGCTCGAAGCCAAATTCGGGCGGATCGTCACCTTCGGTTCCATTGCGGGCTGCGGCGGCAACAAGAACGGGAACGACGGGTTTGCCGCCTATTCCATGGCGAAATCCGCCATCCACCAGTATACCCGTCTTCTGGCGAAAAGACTGCGGCATGACGGCATTCCCGTGAACTGCATCATTCCCGGAAACATCAACACGCCCACCACGAGGATCCGGTTCGGCGGCGACCGGGCGAAGCCCGTTGAAGGACTGTCCCGTCTGGAGCACGTGGGCAGGCCTGAGGATATCGCGCACCTGGCGGCGTTTCTCTGCGGACCCGGCGGGGAGTACATTTCCGGTCAGCTGATCCGGGTGGACGGCGCGGAGCAGCTTTCGCCCTGCTGAAAATTTGAATCAGCCTGTTTCCGGTGTTATATTATGCGAATATTCCGAACCCGGAAAATCCATCAAGGAGGCTTTTTTGAAATGAAACAGAACGGCGAAACGCAGGCTCTTCTCAAACGGATCGAAAAGGTGGGGATCCCGTCCCTCGACTGTGTCGTCTTTCACAAGGGAAAATGTGTGTTCCGCTATCAGGCCGGATTTTCCGACGAGGCGAAGACGAAGCCGGTCGACGGCTCGGAACGATATAACATCTACTCCTGCTCCAAAGTCATCACCTGCACGGCTCTCATGCAGCTGGTGGAAAAGGATGTGATCCGCCTGGAGGATGCCGTATACGAATACCTGCCGGAATTCCGGAACATGAAGAAGATCGTGGACGGCCGCCTCGAAGACGTGAAGAACACCATGACGGTCCTTCATCTCATCACCATGACTGCGGGCCTCACGTATGCCTGCGGCACGGAAAATCTGAATCGCGGCCGGGCGGAGACGAAGGGGACCATGTCCACCCGGGAGGCCATGAAGTATCTGGCGTGCGATCCGCTGATCTTCGAGCCGGGAATGGATTGGAACTACAGTCTCTGCCATGACGTGCTGGCGGCCATCGCGGAGGTCGCGTCGGGAAAGCGGTTCGGTCAGTATGTGAAGGAGAATATTTTCGATCCGGTCGGCATGAAGCGCAGCACCTTCCTGCTGCCCGAGGAGGAACTGTCCCAGATCGCGGACCAGTACCGGTACGATGCGGAAACGAAAACCTGCAAGTCCTGCGGACGGCAGATCCAGACGTACAAAATGGGAAGCGAATACGAGAGCGGCGGAGCGGGGTGCATCTCCTGCGTGGATGATTATATCGCGTTCCTGGAGGCCCTGCGGACCGGAGTCCTTCTCAAAAAAGAGACCATGGCCCGGATGACCGCGCCGCAGATCAGCAAGTCGGCGGAGATATCCTACCGCAGGATGAGCCGTCCCGGGTATTCCTACGGGCTCGGCGTGCGCTGTCCGATGCCGGGGGGCGGTATGCCGGACTGGGGCTGGGGCGGAGCGGCCGGGGCGTATCTGGCGATCCTGCCGGAAAAGGAAGTGACGTTTTATTATGCGCAGCACGTTCTCGGATCGCCCGCGCAGGAGATGCGCAAGGATCTTACCGGGGCGGTGCTGAAAGATCTGAACTGAACAACGGAGTGTGATTTCGGATGAGTGAGGAAAACGCGATCGTATTCGATATCGAAAAATTTGCCGTGCACGACGGACCCGGGATCCGGAGCGTCGTGTTCATCAAGGGATGCCCCCTGCGGTGTCTCTGGTGTCACAATCCGGAATCGCAGGCCATGGAACCGGAACTGCTGTTCAATGCGGGAAAGTGCACGTCCTGCGGGCAGTGTGCCGCCGTTTGTCCGGAATCCTGCCATGTCATCCGGCCGGACGGCGTTCACGAGTTCGACCGCTCCAGATGCCTCCGGTGCGGCCGCTGCGCGGAGGTCTGTCCCTCGGAAGCGCTGGAGCTGGTCGGCCGGAAGATGAGCGTTTCGGAAGTCATGGACGATGTGATGAAGGATCAGGTCTTTTATCAAAGTTCCGGCGGCGGCGTCACGCTTTCGGGCGGCGAGCCTCTGGCGCATTTCGCGTTTACGTCCGCTCTGCTGAAGGCGGCAAAGGAGGCCGGACTCCATACGGCGGTGGAGACCAGCGGCTTTGTTTCTCCGGAACGGATCTCCGCGCTGATGCCTCTGGTGGATCTCTGGCTGTGGGATGTGAAAGCCTCTCCCGCAAAGCATGAAAAACTGACGGGCGTCCCCGCGGACCCCATTCTTTCGAATCTGGCAAGCCTGAATGATTCCGGCGCGGAAATCATCCTGCGCTGTCCTCTGGTGCCCGGCGTCAACGACGGGGACGAGGATCTCCGGCACATTGCCGGTCTGGCGAACCGGTTTGGTCAAGTCCGGCGGATCGATCTGGAGCCGTATCATCCCATGGGGGAGGGTAAGAGTCTCAATCTGGGCAGGACGGACGTCTTTCACTCGTCGTTCGCCTCCGAAGAGGACAAGGAACGCTGGCGCCGGGTCATCTCCTCGCTGACGAAGACGGAAGTTCACCTTTGAGGCGCCCCTGAAACGGGGGACGCGCTCACGAAAGGGACACCTTTTCCATGGGGCCCGGTGAGCTCCCGAGAAAATTCTCCGCCTGGATCCGGAATCCGTCGGTCAGATCGGTCACGCACAGGCGGAAATCTCCGGATGTCCCTCGCTCCGATGTCAGATTTTCCCGTTCCAGAAACTCCTTCAGTTCCCGGGCGCAGGCCGAAGCGCAGTCCGCGAAACGGACGCCCCGGGGCAGAACGGAGAGGATCGTTTCGCGCAGCAGAGGATAGTGCGTGCAGCCGGGAATGATCAATTCCGGCGGATCGGCAAGCAGATTCCCGAGATAGAGCTCCGCGATCCGTTCCGCCGCCGGACCGGAAAGCACGCCTTCCTCCGCCAGCGGGACAAAAAGCGGGCAGGCAATGGAGCGGATCTTCAGCGACGGATCGAGCTTGTGCAGTTCCCGTTCGTAGATCCCGCTCCGGATCGTCCCGCGGGTCCCCAGCACCGCCATCGACCGGGCACCGGACCGGACCGCTTCCCGCACGCCGGGAAGTATGACGCCGGAGACCGGAACATCTCCCGCGGCGCGCTGCATGTCGTCCAGGGCTTCGGAGGAGACGGTGTTGCAGGCGGCGATGACGGTTTTGACGCCCTGTTTCAGCAGAAAGGCCAGATCCTGGGCGGCGAACGCCCGCACCGTTTCCGGCGAACGGTTCCCGTACGGCAGACGGGCCGTGTCGCCCAGATAGATCACCGATTCTTCCGGCAGGATCCTGCGGATGGCGGCGGCCACGGTCAGACCGCCCAGTCCGGAATCGAATACGCCGACCGCGCGGTCACGGAACGATGTCACAAGCCGGCTCCGAAAGAATTTTTTGCGCTCGGAGAGTCTGTGTCTTCGGGCAGGGAGAGCAGGACGGCGATCTCGTCGCAACGGTCCTTTTTCGGACAGATCACGCAGTCACTCCAAATCTTCTCGGGGAAGCACTTCTTATCCACGATCCGGAATCCGTGATGGATAAAAAAGTTTTCCCGGTACGTCAGGGCAAATACCCGGGCCGGCTCTCCTTTTTCGCGAAGGATTTTGAGCAGTCCTTCGACCATCCGGGAGCCGAATCTCCGGTTCAGATATTCTTTGCGTACGGCCAGGGAACGGATCTCATAGAGGGCGTTTCCGTAGTCGCGGAGCGCGGCGCAGCCGACGGGCTGTCCGTTCAGTTCCAGAATATAGAAGTTGCCGATCTTTTCCAGAATGTCTTCCGGCGGACGCGGCAGGAGAAGCCGTTCCTTCGCGTAGAGACAGACCAGTTCATGAATGGCCGGAACGTCGCCGGGGCCGGCATGACGGAACACCGTCCCGTCCGAGAGCGAGGGATCCGTCATGACGATTTCGCGCTTCCTTCTTTGAAGTAGTGGATGGAACGGAAACGCTCGTACCGCTGTTCCTTGAGTTTTTCGGGGGCGATCCGGCAAAGTTTTTTCAGCTCTTTCCGGAGAACTGCGCCCAGCAGCTCGGCCGCCTTGTTGTAATCCCGGTGGGCGCCGCCGACGGGCTCCGGAACGATCCCGTCGATGAGTTTCAGCCGGAGAAGATCCGATCCTGTCAGATTCAGCGCGGCCGCCGCCTTTTCGGAATAGGCGCGGTCTTTCCAGAGGATGGCGGCGCATCCTTCCGGCGTGATCACCGAATAGTAGGCGTTCTCCATGAGGAATACGCGGTTGCCCACGCCGATGCCGAGCGCACCGCCCGATCCGCCTTCGCCGATGACGAAGCAGAGGACGGGGACCGTCAGGGCGAACATCTCGCGCAGGTTCACCGCAATGGCTTCTCCGATATGCCGTTCTTCCGCCGCCACGCCGGGAAAGGCACCGGGCGTATCGATGAAGGTGACAATGGGGATCCGGGCGTCGTCGGCCAGCTTCATGAGCCGGATGGCCTTGCGGTATCCTTCCGGATGGGGACAGCCGAAGTTGCGGAACACGCTTTCCTTGGTGTTGCGGCCCTTCTGGGTCCCGATCACCATGACCGGACTTCCTTCGAATTTGGCGAAACCGCCCACGACGGCGGGATCATCGGCAAAACGCCGGTCGCCGTGGAATTCCAGAAAATCCGTGAAAAGACGTTCGATGTAATCCATGGTGTAAGGCCGGTTCGGATGCCGGGCCAGCTGCACCTTCTGCCACGGAGTCAGGGCGGCGTAAATTTCCTTCTGTGTTTCCTCGATCTGTTTCCGCAGGAGGGCGATCTCTTCATCGGAATGGGCATCCGGTGTCTGGAGCCATTCCGCCAGTCTGTTCTCCAGTTCCTCCAGAGGCCTTTCGAAGTCCAACGGCATCATCGACATGACTATTCTCCGATATCTAAAATTCGTTTCTGTTCCTACTTCAGTATTTCCGCGGGCGTCTTCTCCGGAATCAGAAGAAGCAGCTCCGCCAGATCCGCCGGCTTCATGGAAAAACCCGGCCGGCCGTTTCCCGCATCTTCTCCCTGTGATCGGATCACGGCAGCGGGCGCCGATGCCGAAGCCCCGTACAAAAGGATCCGGTCCGGCGTCTGCTGACGGCGGACCCGGTAGATTCCCGCGCCTGCGGAAGCGTCCTCGGGGCTGATCACGATGGGATAGATCTTGAAAAGACGGCCGCTGTTGTCCAGAAGAAGCCGCCGGTTCTTGCTTTCGATGCGGATCCGCCAGGAGCCCTGGGGGATCCGGAGAGTCTGTCCGATCCGGAGCGTGGTGCCTGCCAGCTGGTTGACCTCGGTGATCGTCTGCACGTCGGTGCCGTATTTTCGGGCGATGCGCGAGAGATTTTCGCCCCGTTCCACCTTGTGTATCTTCCACGCCGAGGGATCGCTGCCCGACCGGTAGACGGCCAGACTGGAATCGGAAAGCATGGCGCAGGCCCGGTCATACAGAGGATGTCCAGGCGGTACCTGAAGTTTTTCGAAGAAAAGACGCAATGCCTTGCGGGCGTTTTCGTAGTCTTTTTTCTGGAATGCGGAGGCTGCCGCATTGTATATCTGGAGCGTCTGCCGGTCCGCCGATTCGGAAAGCCGGGCAGGGGGCGTCTCGGGACGGGTAATCGTGACGGCCGCCTCAGCCGTCTCTTCCTGCGGCTCCGCCTCGGAACTGGGGCCCGTCTGTGTTTTCGTGATCAGGGACTCCGCATTGTTGGCGGAAATATCGCTTCCTTCCCCCGGAGCATCATCGCTCTGGAAGCAGGAGACGAGCCACCAGCCCAGCGACGCGGCAACGGCAAGGACCACGAGCACGCAAAACCCGGTGAGGAGGGCGGACCGGACGGCTTTGCGGCGTCTCACGGTCCGGACACTTCTCTGCGCTCCGAAGGGAGCGAGAGGGCGACCTTTGTAGGTGTATGTAATGGGCCTGATCATGAAAGGAAAATTCCTGTCTTTCCGTTCGCCTGATTTACACAGATTCTTCAGGGAATATACACGCAAAAACGGGGATTGCCAGTCTCAAACGGGAAAAAGTCAAAGAAAAAGGGACCGATCAAGCCGTTTCTCCGGGGCATGACTTCGCCTGTCCGGACGATTTCCTCGTTCAGCGGCGGTTCCGTACGGCGCTTTCCACCAGGGAGGAACAAAGCTCCGTCATGGAGATACCCGCCGTCTTCGCCTCGGTGGGAACCAGACTGGTGGGTGTCATTCCCGGCAGTCCGTTTCCTTCCAGCACGAAGACCTTCCCGTCTTTGGCCCGGACGATGACGTCGATCCGGACAAGGTTCTCCGCTCCGACCTTTTTCGCATAGGCCAGAGCCTCACGGGCGACTTCTTCCTGCTGACGGGGCGTCATATTTTCGGGCGGACAGGGATGGCGCGTCTTGCTGTTGGCATTGTACTTGGCATCGTAGTCGTAGATCTTTCCGGGGAACTGGATCTCGACGATGGGCAGAGTCCGCCCGGACACGACGCCGATGGCGCCTTCCACGCCTTTTATATATTCTTCCACGAAAACGCAGTTGTCGAACCGGAAGGCTTCCTGAAGCGCCGCCTTCCACTGAGCGGCATCCTCCACCAGCGTGACGCCGAAGGTGGACCCGTTGGAATTGGGCTTGACGACGAGCGGGAATTCAAATCCCTCGGGCACCGGGGCATCCGGATCGTCGAGAATGGCAAAGGCCGGAGTGGAGATCCCCGCCTCGTTCATCAGTTCCTTGGAACGGAGCTTGTCCATGATGTCGCGGCAGGCGGCGGAGTTCGGGCCCACATAACAGATCCCGGCCTCCTCGAGAAGCGCCTGAAAACGTCCGTCTTCGCCGTATCCGCCGTGCAGAACGGGGAAGACGACTTCCGCCCAGTTCTTCATATCGTCCGTAAGCGCCAGCTTGCGGATATCGTATTCCCGGACATCGTATCCGGCCTCGCGCAGGGCGCCCGCCACTCCTTTCCCGGAGCAGAGCGAAATCTCCCGTTCGCTGCTTTCGCCGCCCATGACGACCAGGACCCGATCCACCGTCCGATCCATTTCCGGACACCGGATCTCCGCGTGAAGCTCGATCCCGAACTTCTGATAAACGGCGCCCTTCATCCGGCGGACAAGACGGCGGAAATCCGACGCGGTCCCGCCGCCTTCGTTGACGATCCAGTTGGCGTGTTCCTGCGGGACACGGAAAGCACCTTCGCGCATGCCTTTCGCTCCGGCATCGTCCAGAAGTTTTCCCGCAGGCGGGAAACAGCTCTCCGGATTCCGGAAGACACTGCCCGCGCTCCGGCCCCGGGGGGCTTTCGCACGGCGCTGTTTTTCCTGTTCCCACAAAGCATCCTCTTCTTCACGGGAGCCTTCGGGGAAGCAAAAGACGGCGGAAAGGACCATTTTGTCCGGTCCGATCCCGGAACTGCGGTACAGCCAGGGGAAGTCGCTTTTCTGTGCGGTTTCCGTTTTCCCCGTATTCAGATCCAGAAGTGTGAGTTCCGCAATGAAATCCGAGATCGTTTTCCCGCAGGCGCCCGCATTCATGCAGACCGCGCCGCCGATGGATCCGGGGATCCCGGAAAGCGCTGCGGTCCCGGAGCAGCCGTTTTCCTTCGCGCAGAGAAGAAGTTTGCGGAGCGGAGCCCCGGCGAAAGCCTGAAAACGGCCGTCGGGCAGACGGGATACGCGGTCATCGGTCAGCTGAAGGAAGATATGGTCGTCCAGCTTCGTGTCGGATCCGGCGAAATTGGTGCCTGCGCCCAGCGGGTAAATACGGAGGCCGGCCTTCGTCAAGGCGGGGATCCAGCGTTCCGCGTTTTCCGCGGAAGGGACGCGGAGAAGCGCAAACGGGGCGCTTCCGGCTCCGAGCGAGGTGAGAGCATCCCAGGATGCCTCCGTGAGAAGTTCCGAGCCCGGAGGCGTCATGCGGATCAGAGATCCGCCGAAGAGTTCATTTCTTGTGATAGACTTTTGCGGGGTCGAAGATTCGTTCGCCGATGACATGGACGCTCCCATCCTTCTCCAGTTTACGGAAAAAACACGACCGGTAGCCTTCATGACAGGCTGCGCCGCCGATCTGATCGACCTTGAAGATCACGGTATCCTCATCGCAGTCCACCAGAATCTCCTTGATGACCTGCCGGTTCCCGGATTCTTCACCTTTTTTCCAGAGTTTGCTCCGGGAGCGGGACCAGTAGGTGGCGAACCCGCTTTTCAGCGTTTCCTGCCAGGATTCCTCGTTGATGTAGGCGAGCATGAGAACATCGCCTGTTTTCCAGTCCTGAGCGATGGCGGGAATGAGACCGCCGCATTTTTCAAAGTCGAGCTTTATCATTTTTCGATCTTCACGTCCTTCAGGGGTTCTTCCTTGACAGGTTCCATTTTCTCCAGCGCGGCTCCTTTGATGGCCTGCGCTTCCTGGATCGTTTCCATTTCCTTCTTGTCCAAAACATTGAGAACAATACTGTACTGCGCGATCTTTTCGTCACGGGCAAGACCCGAAAAACGGATCGGATCCCCGGGCAGGGAGATGCGGGTGCCCGGTACGCTGTTCAGAAGGTTCGAGATCAGATTGCCGTCCTTGTCGAACCAGATGAACCGGTAGCCGATGCGTCGGTCTTCTTCACCCTTCCAGATCCAGGTCCAGAAAGAGTAGGGCTCGGTGGTGCCCACAACGGAAGCGGCCAGATGCCCGTCCTCATTGACGACGCTCTGCATGGCCTTGAGTTTGAAATCTCCGTCCAGGTCGCTGCCCAGATAGATCTTTCCCGGTACAAGCTCGTACTTCGCATCTTCGGCATCGTTTATCGGAAAGACGATGTCGAAACTTTCACTTTCGGGAATGACCACGATCCGTTCGTCCGCGGGCTCCTGATCGGACGCGCAGGCAGCGAGAAAAGCCGAGAGCGCGAGCGCCGCGGCATAGAGGAAAAAGCGATTTGATTTCATACTGAACCTCCGTAAGAGATGGAATTGACGCAAACGGGACGGAAAACGTGTGTAATCTACACCTTTTTCCTGCGGAATCAAGCGTTCTGCCAGGTTTTTCCCACATAAATTTGACGGGGACGCACGATTTTCGTCTCGGTACCGATCATTTCCCGCCAGTGGGCGATCCATCCGGGCAGCCGGGCCAGCGCGAACATGACCGTGAACATGTTTTCCGGGATGCCCAGTGCACGATAGACGATTCCGGAGTAGAAGTCCACATTGGGATAAAGATGACGTTCGATGAAGTACTCGTCCGCCAGCGCCGCCTTTTCCACGGCCAGAGCGACCTCCAGCAGCGAATCCTTGATGTGCATCTTTTCCAGGAACGCATGACATTCCTTTTTGATGATCTTCGCCCGCGGATCGAAGGTCTTGTACACCCGGTGTCCGAAACCCATCAGCCGCGTGGGATCGTTGCGGTCCTTCACCCTGTTGAAGTAGCTGGTTACGTCGCCATCCTTTTCGATCTCGCGCAGCATCTGGACCACCTGCTGATTGGCGCCGCCGTGGAGCGGTCCGGAGAGGGCCGAGATCCCGGCGGAGATCGTGGCATAGAGGTTGACCTGGGCACTGCCGATGGTCCGGACCGTGGTGGTGGAGCAGTTCTGCTCGTGATCGGCGTGGAGGATCAGCAGAATGTTCAGGATCCGCACGGCGTCCTCGGAGATCCTGTAGGGCGCCACCGGCGAATCGAACATCATGTTCAGGAAGTTGGCGCAGTAGGAGAGGTCGTTCCGAGGATAGACCACAGGCTCGCCGATGCTCTTCTTGTAGGCCAGCGCGGCCATAGTGCGGACCATGGAGATCAGCCGGGCCGTGGAAATCTCGATATCCTCATTCAGGGACAGGGAGTCCACATTGGGATAGAACACGGCCAGAGCATTGATCATGGTGGAGAGGATATGCATGGGATGCGCGCCGCGGGGATAGTGGTCGAAGAAGTGACGCATGTCCTCGTGGAGCAGCGAATTCACATTCAGCAGATTGGAGAAGTTCCGCTTTTCTTCCGGCGTGGGAAGCGTCCCGTGGACCAGCAGATACGCCACTTCCATGAATGAGTGCGTCTCCACCAGATTCTCGATGGGGATCCCGCGATACCGGAGAATGCCCCGTTCGCCGTCCACATACGTTACGGCGCTGCAGCAGACCGCCGTGTTCATGAGGCTCCGGTCGAGAGCAACGTATCCGGTCTGCTTTCGCAGCTGTGAGATGTCGAACGCTTTTTCACCTTCCGTTCCGACTACGACGGGAAGACGTATCTCTTTCCCTTCGACCAGCAGCGTAATGTACTCTGTTTTTTCCATGTTCGTTCTTCCGGATTGCCGTTGTCTGTTTCTTTTCGGAGAATCAATAATATAGCACCGATCTCGGACTTTTCAAGAAAAAACGCGCTCCCCGCCGGAGGTTTTTCAGCGGAGAGCGCGCGGCGAAACAGAAAAATGCCGTCAGGAAACGATGTCGATCACATCGATCCACTGGACTTCCGGATCCTCGCTTATCGCGGCGATCTTTCCTTCCAGCTGTTTCCAGAGCCCATCGCAGTCCATCATTTCATAGCTGTGTCCCCAGAAATAGAAAACGCCGCCAGTCTTTTTCACTTCATCGAACTTCATCCAGAAATCAGGGGCCAGAAAATGGCAGTTGGCGGCCAGCCGGAGCGGATCCTCGCAGCGGGAGGCATCGCCGCTGACGTTTACCGTGGTCCGGCCGTAGCGGAAGCCTGCATCCCGCAGCGCTTTCACGGAATCATCGGACGTCGCGCCGCAGGGCCAGGCGAATCCGGGACATTCCATGCCGAAGGTATCCTCCAGAATCTTGCGTGCGTCCACGGCGCCGCGGATGAATTCCTCCAGAGAGACGCGGCCGACGGTTTCGTGCTTCATGCAGTGGGAGGCGATCTTGAAGCCGCCGTATACTTTTGTCAGGTCCTTTTTGCCCACGCGTCCGCCGGAGAATCCGCGGTGAGACCAGCCTCTGTAGGTGGGCTCGAACCAGTGGGGCATCACGGTTTCGTCCTCCATGATCCCGGGACAGAGATTGAAGGTCGCTTTGGCATTGTGCTTCCGGAAAATTTCCGTCAGACGGATGTCCGTGGCCACTCCGTCATCCCAGCATTGTGCAACTCGAATCATGATCGTTCTCCTCGCTTGGATTTTAAATGCGTTTTCAATATAGCATCTGCACGCCCGATTTCAAGAAAATTCACGCCTCTTGAACTCAAAGAGAGACCGCCAGGCCCGGACGCAGCGCCAGGATCGTGCAGGAAATCTCCGTTTCCGGCAGTCCGGTCAGGGCCGCCAGCGCACTTCGGTAGATCTCCAGCTGCCGGCGGTAGCGGGTTCGGAACACCTCCGGATCATCGGCGGTATCCGTTTTGTAGTCGATGACCTCCGCACGGACAGGTTTCCCCGTCCCGTCGAATTCCACTGCGGCACGGTCGATGATGCCGCTGATGGGCGGTTCGTTTTTTTCGGTCCGCAGGAGGAAGGGCTGTTCCCGGAAGAGCCTGACCTGTTCTGCGTCCGGCTTGCGGAGTCTGCCGGCAATATCCGGTTTTGCCAGCGCGGCCGCGAGGAAACGGACGACTTCCGGTTCCGCCTCGAACCGGCGGAGAAACATCTTCGTTTCCTCCTCCGGACCGAGCCACTCCAGTTCCCGCAGGGCTTCGTGGACTTGAGTCCCGAAGTCGGCGGCGGACCCGGCGAGAAAACGGGCTTCGGGGTGGAGCGTGAAGGAATGGGAGGAAGGAGGCGCGGAATCGCCGGAGCCCGTGTGATGTGAAAAGACGGCGCGGGGTGGGGTTTGCGCATCCCATTGTGCGCGAAGTCCGGCCCGGAACTCTTTTTCCCTGTCGGACGGCTTTTTCTCCGGTTCGGCAGCCTCTTCCTGTACGGACTGTTCCGCCCAGAAGGGATCTCCGGCGCAGTAAATCGGCGTGAAAACGGGCTTTTTCGTTTTGAAGAACGGGCTCAGCTCCGTCAGGAAACGGGCGGTGTCCTCCTTCGACGCAATGGGGTTTTCAACCTCCCCGGCTCTGCGGAGGATATCCGCGGACATCAGCGTGCCGGCTTTCGATCCCTCCTTTTCGTCCGGGAGGATGACGATGGTGGATCGTTTTGCCCGGGTGAGGGCGACGTAGACGTTGCATCCGAGTTCGTAGAGTTGGCTTTTCTGGCGGGCGTCCGAATTTTCTTTGATCGTGGGAAATTGAGGAAGGAACGCGTTGTTCGGCTCAAAATAGCAGAGCCCATTTTCTTCATCTTTCACGACTTTTTTCCTGTTCGATGATCCGCTTTCCGCATTGTCGGGAAGAATTACGATATCGAATCCGAGTCCCTTGGATTTGTGGATGGTCATGAGCTGGACCGTCCTGTCCATGCTCCTCCGGGTTCCCTCGTATTTGTCCAGCAGGGCGATCCGTTCATCCGGGGAAAGCGGACCCGCACCTTCCGATTCCTGGGCGGCCAGGGCATCCGCCAGGCATTCCATGTATTCGGATTCCGCATTCGTTTCCGGGAATGCCGCGCGGAACCTCTGGAAGAAGTGAGACGGACCTTCCTGATCCAGTTCTTCGCGGATGCACTGGGAAAGCGAAGTTTTGGTCACACCGGGGAAGAGACGTTCCCGGAATACATTGAGACCGCCTTGTCCGTCCGCCGTCCGGATCATGTCGAGGTATGCGGGAGCGGCGGTGTCTCCGGGATGGGCGGCAAGGCGCAGAAGCTGGCGGAAAACGGCGTAAGATGTGCTGTCCTTCAACACCACGGACCCCTCCATGGAGACATTCAGTCCGGGCGCAAGTTTCTTCATGGCTTCGTAACAATTCCGGATATTGTCGTTTTTGCGGAAAAGGACGGCAACGGAAAGAGGCTTTGCTCTTTTCGGCGAAAAGGGATCCAGCTTTTGTATCAGAGCACAGACCGTTTCTCCGATGAGAAGGGAATTGTGCTCTTTATCATCGGAAAATTGCGTCGTCAGGATCAGAGAGCATCCGATCTCCGGATGTTTTTTCTCCGACAGTCCGGACTTGTGCTGTTCGAACTGCATTTTCTTCACCTGTTCGATGAATATCCCAGACTGTTCCGCCAGACGTTTCGGGTAAGCCGGCTCTTTTTGAGGCGCAAAGACATCATTCACCAGCTTGAGCACGGGCGTCGAGGACCGGAAGGAACAGGCGAGGCTCTTCAGGATCCCGCCGCACAGACTGTCATCCCGGACGGCCTCCGCTTCGGAGCGGAAATTCTGTTCGTTGCAGATCTTCATGAAGAGCTTGGGATTTCCCTTGCGCCACTGGTAGATGGACTGCTTGATGTCTCCGACCATGAAGAAGGAGGTAACGCGGTCCGGGTCTCTGTTCTGGATGATGTCCTCCACCAGATCTTTGAGAGCCTGCCATTGAGCCGTCGAGGTATCCTGAAACTCGTCCAGCAGGTAGTGTCCGACCGTCAGGCCCAGACGTTCCTCCAGGACCTGCATAGTACCGTAGTCGGTTTTCTGTTTGTTGTTGATAAGGAAGAGAATGTCGGCGAAGGTGATTTTTCCGGCGGCACGGGTCAGCGCGCTGTAAGACGCGTCGAACGTTTTCATGAGATCGTAGACGGCCCGGGTCGTTTTTTCGAGGGCGTCGTATTCCAGTTCGACCAGATGGCGCTTCCATTTGTTCAGGATCCGGAGAAG
>JAFZZR010000177.1 GCA_017615635.1 Lentisphaeria bacterium | reverse complement strand
GCAGGAAAGGACCTTTCTCAAAAGGTCTTTCCTGCCCCCTTTGCAAACAAAAAAGCAACCCGGCTTACAGCGGCTTTGCGTTGGCGAAGGCGTCGGACAGGCTGCCGAAGGAAGCGGCGGAGGGACGGGCGGCGGGTTCCGCCTCGATCACACGGGTCTGCGCTTCGAAGATGCGGGAAAGACCGTTTTTCGCCAGATCCAGCATCTTGGTCAGGTCTTCCGGAGAGAAGGGTCTCTCTTCTGCGGTGCCCTGGATCTCCACGAACTTGCCGGACTCGGTCATGACCACGTTGAAGTCCACATCGGCGGCGGAGTCCTCTTCATAGCACAGATCCAGAAGATACGCGCCGTTCTTCATCCCGATACTTACCGCCGCCACGTTTTCGCGCATGGGATTGCGCGGCAGGACACGCCGTGCGGCGAGACGCCGGAACGCCAGCTGAAGCGCCACGGAGGCGCCGCAGATGGAGGCGCAGCGGGTGCCGCCATCGGCATCGAGGACATCGCAGTCGATGTACATGGTGTTCGGTCCCAGAAGCGAAAGATCCACGACCGACCGGAAGCTGCGGCCGATGAGACGCTGGATCTCCATGGTACGCCCGGACTGCTTTCCTTTGGAGGCTTCCCGTTGCGTACGGGAGTGCGTGGCAGGCGGGATCATGCCGTATTCGCAGGTGAGCCAGCCGCCGGGGACGCCCTGCTGCCGCATCCAGCCGGGTACGCCGGGCTCGAACGTGGCGGAACAGACGACGCGTGTGCCGCCGGCTTCCACGAGGACGGAAGCGACGGGATGGCTGAGGAAATCCGGAGTGATCTTGAATTTGCGAAGCTGATCGAATTGCCGACCATCGGGACGCTTTATCTGAGACATAACAAATTCTCCCTTGCGAAAAAATGTTAAAAAAAGCCGCCGGACGACAGAGCACCTCCGCACCTGGTCTCCACGCTTAGAGCTGCTTTGTTCCCAACCTGACTCGGTTCACGCGATTCCAGCACAAAGGGTCCGGCGCCCGGCGGCACAATAACCGCTGACGATCCGGGATCAGGCCTTTACTTTACACCCAGAAACGAAATATTCAAGGAGCAAAGCGAGTTCTTCCCTCATTTTTCTGCGGTCGACGATCCGGTCGATCATACCTTTTTTCAGCAGAAACTCCGCAGTCTGAAAACCTTCCGGCAGCTGTGCCTGGGTCGTATCTTTAATGACGCGGGGCCCGGCAAATCCGATCAGTGCCTCCGGTTCCGCCATAATGATATCCCCCAGAGAGGCAAAACTGGCCGTCACACCGGCGGTGGTCGGATGGGTGAGGATCGCGATATAGAGAAGACCCGCCTCCTTGTGCCGTTCCAGCGCGCCGCTGGTCTTGGCCATCTGCATGAGGCTGATCATGCCTTCGTACATACGGGCGCCGCCGCTGGCAGTCACGATGACCAGAGGCAGACGGTTCGCCGTGGCGTGTTCGATGAGGCGGGTGATCTTTTCGCCGACCACGGCGCCCATGCTGGCGCCAAGGAAACGGAAATCCATAACGCCCAGAGCATAGGGGATCCCGTTCAGCGTGGCGTCTCCGCAGATCACCGCGTCCTTGAGTCCGGTCTTCGCCTTGTTGGCCTCCAGCTTTTCCACATAGGAGGTCACGCCGGTGAATTTCAGTGTATCCACGGATTCCAGATCGGCATCCAGTTCCCGGAAGGATCCCTCATCGGTCAGAAGCTGTATGCGGCGCTCCGCCGAAAGCTGATAGTGAAAGCCGCACTTGGGACAGAGGCAGAGCTCCTCCTCCTTCTGTTTGGTGAAAATGATCTCATCGCATTTCTTGCATTTTTCCCACAGACCTTCCGGAATCTCCTTCTTTTTGGGGATCTCCGGGGCGGTATCGGGCAGAGAACTGCTTTTCAGCAGGGTCGTCGAGTACGTCGCATTCTTCTTGGAAAAGGAAGCCATGATCTCATATCCTTTGTCTTCTCACTGCGCAAAATACGTAAACGGCACCGGCTCCGGCCCGCTTCAGGGCTTGCGTCGCCGCGGAAAGCGTCGCGCCGGTCGTCATAACATCGTCCACGAGTAATATAGCACGGTTTTTCACGTTTGTCGAATCGGGAACGGAAAAAGCCCGGGATAAATTCGAAAGCCGCTCCTTCCGTCCCAGTTTCGCCTGCTGGCCCGTGAAACGGACACGCTTCAGAAGACCGGGCTCGCACGGCACGCCCGTATGGGCCGAAAGCCGCTCCGCTATGCAGGCGGACTGATTGAATCCCCGTTTCAGAGCGCGGCTCCAGTGAAGCGGGACCGGCACGATGCAATCCGTTTTCGGCAGCCGGTCGCAGACCGCCATGTATGCCAGATCGCCGATCACGCGGGCAAGCTCGGGCTGTCCCTGATACTTGCAGGAGTGGAGAAGCTCCTTGATCGTTCCGGTCATGGCGAACGCGGCAACCGCGCCGTCCCATCTTTTCTTTTTTCCCGCGAGACACTCCGGACAGACTTCCAGAAAGCCCCGGTATTCACCTCCGCAGGAAGGACAGAACGGCGGTTTCAGAAAACGGATCCCGGAGAGGCACTCCCGGCAGAGCATATTGGGGGACCCGTCGAAGGGGACGCCTCCGCAGACCGGGCACTCCAGGGAAACAAAAATCCGGAGAAGATCCCGCCCGTTCACAGGCGGCCCTTCCCCGGACATGCCTCGACGAAAAGTCGGGGATCAGTCGATTCCATACGCGGCAGCGGCGTCGTACTTGAACTGGGAATCGAGAGAGACCAGAGTCTTCGTGTGGGTGATTCCCTTGATCTGACTGCACATCTTGTCCGCAATGATCATGGAAAGCTGCTGATTGGTCTTTACCCGTGCAATGGCCGCCAGGTCGTATTCACCCACCACGGAGTGAATTTCGGTGATGCCGTCCACCGCAAGGATCTCTTTCATTACCTGATTGATCATGGAACGTTCGACGTTCACCAGAATCATCGCTGTGATCATGTCTTTTCCTTTCCAGTTTAACTCACTCAGGACCCGTCCGGCCGATCGTCTGCAGGACGTCCTTTGACTAACATAACGCCGTTCACCGACTTGTCAAGCCGAAAATTCGAAAATCTTCCGATATTTTTCGAAAAATCCGTTCCCTGATACGGCAAAACCTTTTACCGCACGGCGCCGAAGCAGCGTTCCGCAAGCGCCCGGGCCTTCTCGCGTTTCTCCGCCGTGGAAAGGGCCGTATCCAGCTGGATCTTCACGAACGCCGAACCGATCACGATCCCGTCGGCGCCCTCCGCCGCCGCACGAGCGGTTTCCGGAGAACTGATCCCGAATCCCGCCGCCACCGGAGCCGGACTTGCCGAACGGAGCTGCGTCAGCTTCTGCAGCAGATCCTCCGGCATCTGCGACCGCGTGCCGGTAACGCCGCGGACGGTGATGTAGTAGACGAAGCTCCGGCAGCCTTCCGTGATCTTTCGAATGCGTTCGATCCCCGTGGCGGGCGAGACCAGGGGGATGATCTCCAGTCCATGCTTCTTCAATACCGGTTCGATCTCGGAGCGTTCCTCGAACGGGACATCCACCACGAGCACGCCGTCCACTCCGGCCTTCTCCGCCCGCTCGGCGAAATTCTCCAGTCCGAGAAAAAGGATCGGATTGTAATAGGAAAACAGCACGATCCCCAGGTCGGGATTTTCGGCACGCAACGTCGATGCGATCTCGAAGACCTTCTCGATGGTGAAGCCGTTGCGCAACGCTGTCTGCGACGACTGCTGGATCACCGGTCCATCGGCGGTGGGATCGGAAAAGGGCACACCCAGTTCGAGGATGTCGGTGCCGCCTTCGATCATGCCGCGCATGAATTCCAGGGAGCTTTCCGTCTCGGGACATCCGGCCGTAGCATAGCCGACCGCGACCTTCTTTCCTTTCGAAAAAATGTTTTCAAAACGGTTCATTTCGTTCATTCCTTTCTTTCATTTGCACTGAAGAATTTGCCGCCCGGCCTTGTAGGCGCGGATGTTTTCCATATCCTTGTCGCCGCGCCCGGAAAGGCAGACCACGATGGACCGGTCCGGCGTAAGCTTTTTCGCATTCTTGACCGCCTGGGCGATGGCATGCGAGGATTCCAGAGCGGGCAGGATCCCCTCCAGACGGCAGAGCAGATCGAAGGCGGCGATCGCCTCGTCGTCGTTGATCGCCGTATACTGCGCCCGCCCGGTATCATGCAGATACGCATGTTCGGGCCCTACCCCGGGATAATCCAGTCCGGCGGAAACCGAATAGGCGTCGATGACCTGTCCGTGGGCATCCTGCAGCAGATAGCTTTTGCTGCCGTGCAGGACGCCGACCTGTCCGCCGTTGATGCTGGCGGCGTGATGTCCGGTCTCGATCCCCTTCCCGCCCGCCTCGACGCCGATGAGCTTCACTTCGGGATCGTTCTCGAATCCGGCAAAAATCCCCATGGCGTTGCTGCCGCCTCCTACGCAGGCGATGACTTCGTCGGGCAGTTTGCCGGAGAGTTCCAGGAACTGTGCCCGCGCCTCGCGTCCGATCACCGACTGAAAATCCTTGACCATTTCAGGATACGGCGCGGGCCCGGCAACGGTGCCGATCACGTAGAATGTGTCGGCCGAGGTCTCCACCCAGTTGCGGAGCGCTTCGTTCATGGCATCCTTGAGCGTGCCGGTGCCGCTGGAGACCGAGCGGACTTTCGCGCCGAGCATTTCCATGCGTTCAACGTTCGGCTGCTGGCGCCGGATATCCGCCTCGCCCATGAAGATCTCGCATTCGAAGCCGAATCTCGCCGCAACGGTCGCGGTGGCGACGCCATGCATACCGGCGCCCGTCTCCGCGATCAGACGCCGTTTGCCCATGCGTTTGGCGAGCAGAGCCTGCCCGAGGGTATTGTTGATCTTGTGAGCGCCCGTGTGGTTCAGGTCTTCCCGCTTGAGATAGATCTTCGCCCCGCCGCAGTGGGCGGTCAGCCGTTCCGCAAAATACAGCGGGGATTCCCGCCCCACATAGTCTCGCAGGAAGTACTGCATCTCCCGGACGAAATCGGGGTCGTCGCGGAATTTCCGATAGGCTGCGTCCAGTTCTTCCAGCGAGGGCATCAGCGTTTCCGCCACATACTGCCCTCCGTAAATGTCATAATGCGTGTTTTTCATGGATCTCCTCCTGTATCCGGTCCGCACGGCAGATCCGGTTGATGATTTCACTTATTTTTCGATGATCTTTGACGCCGGGGCGTATTTCCACGCCCGAACAGATGTCAAGACCCTGCGGACAGACCGTTTCCACGGCATGGGCCGCATTTTCAAGGCAGATGCCCCCGGCCAGCAGGATCGGCCGCCGCCGGGAGATCAGCTGGGCCAGAGACCAGTTGCAGTCGTTGCCCTGCTTGTCCGAATCGGCCAGCTGCATGTAGCGACTGAACTTCTGACTTTCGGCGAAGACGGCAGACGACGTGAACGGAATGGCCTTCCAGACCTCGTATTCCAGGGAGAGCACGTTTGCGTCTTCCACCGTTTCGCTGCCGTGAAGCTGGACCACGTCCAGACCGCAGAGGTCCATGATGGAACGGATCTCCCGGTTCTCCGCATTCCGGAACACGCCCACCTTCTTCACGCCGGAAGGAAGGCCGCTCACGATCTTCCGGACCGTCTCCGGCTCCACGTACCGGGGACTGGACGGCACGAAGATGAAGCCGAGGCAGTCAGCCCCCTGCTCCGCCGCGAACCGGGCGTCTTCGAGATTGGTCAGTCCGCATATCTT
The DNA here is from genome assembly GCA_017615635.1 of Lentisphaeria bacterium. GTDB lineage: Bacteria > Verrucomicrobiota > Lentisphaeria > Victivallales > UBA1829 > RGIG8244. The sequence continues at coordinate 4,079 of JAFZZR010000177.1, read as the reverse complement.
GATCATTGTCCGCATGATCCGCCTCTCAGTTCCCGGAGTTTCCGTCCGGGATGTTTCGCCCGCATCAGGGTCTCGCCGATCAGGTACGCATCGGCGGGCAGTTTCCGGAAATCCTCCGGGGTCCGGATCCCGGATTCCGCCACGGATGCGCTGCTTTCCGGGATGAGCGCAAGCAGTTCGCCGGTCCGGCTGATGTCGGTATGGAACGTCCGCAGATCGCGGCTGTTGACGCCGATGATCCGCGCGCCCAGGTCGACCAGCCGTTTTACTTCGGACTCGTCATGCGCTTCGCACAGGGCGTCCATGCCAAGCCCGTGGGCATAGTCGAGCAGAGCCCGGAACTGCGAGTCGGAACGGATCAAGGCGGCGATCAGAAGCACCGCATCCGCGCCCGCCGCCCGGGCTTCGAGGATTTGATATCGGTCGAACAGGAAGTCCTTGCGGAGGACGGGGACGGGCGTATCCGCCGCAAGGACCGCGACTTTCCGCAGATATTCCAGACTGCCCTGGAAGAAGTGCGGCTCGGTCAGGACGGAGATCGCCGCCGCGCCTGCATCAAGATATTCTCCGGCAAATTGTTCGAACTGAAAATCCGGACGGATCAGCCCCTTCGAAGGAGAGGCCTTCTTCAGCTCGGAGATGATCCGGAGTCCATCGCGGGACTTCAGCGAGGCGAAGAGCGATTTCGCTCGCGGAAGCCGGTCGATCCGGCGGACCAGTTCCGTCTCCGGAATTTCCCTCTTCCGGACTTCCAGATCGGCCCGTCCCGCATCGGCGATCGTTTGCAGAATATCGGTTTTCTCAGCCATTTTTGGAACTCCGGATCAGCACTTCCAGTTTTTCCAGCCCCGCACCGGAATCGATGGACTTCTCCGCCTGACGGATCCCGTCACGCAGATCCTCGGCCAGCCCGGCGGCGAGGATGGCCGCCCCGCTGTTCAGCAGCGTGATCGCCCGGGCCGCTCCGCGGTCCTCTCCGGTCAGCACGGCCCGGAGGATCCGGGCATTTTCGCAGGCGTCGCCGCCGGGGATATCCTCCGCACGGTATGTCCGGTCAAGGTAGATCTCGGGGTGAAGATCGTATGTCCGGATCTCTCCGTTTTTGAGTTCGGAAATACGGGTCGGAGCACAAATTGTAATTTCATCCATGCCGTCATGTCCGTGAACGACCAGGGCACGGCGCAGTCCCAGATCGCGAAGCACACGGGCGAACAGCTCGGTGAGTTTCGCATCGTATACGCCGAGCAGCTGAGCTCCGGCGTGCGCCGGATTGATCAGCGGGCCGAGCATGTTGAAGATCGTCCGCACGCCCAGTTCTCTCCGGTAAGGAGCTACCGCGCCCATGACCGGATGCAGTTTTGCCGCAAAGAGGAAACCGATCCCGTTATCCTGAATGGAATCCTCCACCGTTTCCGGCGCGGCGTCCAGATTGTATCCCAGCTCGGCAAGCACATCCGCCGATCCGCACTTGCTGGAAACGGAACGGTTCCCGTGCTTCGCCACGGCCACGCCCGCTCCCGCCGCGACGAACGCGCACGTAGTGGAGATATTGAACGTCGAACGCCCGTCCCGCCGGTCTCCGCCCGTCCCGCAGGTATCGATCACTTCACGGGTTCCGCAATCGATGAAACGGCATTTGCGCCGGAGAATGCGTGCCGCGCCCGCCAGCTCGGTCTCCGATTCACCTTTGGCGCGGAGCGCACCGAGGAATGCTCCGATCTGCACGGGCGGAACGGAACCGGAGGCAATCTTCTCCAGCGCCGCGCCGGTTTCTTCGGCGGTGAGATCGGAACCGGCAAGAATTTTTTCGAGTTCTTCTTTCAGCATGCTGCGCCTCCGTTCCGCCCGGCATGGAATTCGCGGACCATGCGTATGAAATTGCGGAGCTGGCGTTTGCCGCTCCGGGTCAGGACCGATTCAGGATGATACTGAATCCCTTCGATGAGTTTGGAACGGTGACGCATCCCCATGAGTTCGCCATCCTCGCTGCTTGCGGTCGGGATCAGGCAATCCGGCAGAGTGGACTGATCGACGGCGAGGGAATGATAGCGCACGGCCTGGAACGGATTTTCCACGCCGGAGAACAGGCCTTTCCCGTCATGCGTGACCTCGGAAATCTTTCCATGCATAAGCTTCTTTGCAGGAACGATCTTTGCACCAAATGCATAACCGATCGCCTGATGCCCGAGACAGACGCCAAGCAACGGCATATCTCCGGCATTCCGGACAAGATCGATCAGGATCCCCGCATTCTCCGGACGGCCCGGACCGGGAGAAAGAATGATCGCCTCCGCCCCCGAATGGAGCGCGGCATCCACGGTGATCGCGTCGTTGCGGACGACGTTCATTTCCACACCGAGAATTTGAAAATACTGTACCAGATTGTAAGTGAACGAATCGTAATTGTCGATCATCAGAAACATGTTTTCTCCTCCTTTTCTTCAGATCACAGGCTGGCGGAGCGCCTTCATGACGGCCGCGCCTTTATTGATGGTTTCTTCATACTCTTTTTCCGGCACGGAATCCGCCACGATCCCCGCGCCCGCCTGCAGCGTAAGGGTCCCCCGGTCGATCTCCAAAGTGCGGATCACAATGGCCAGGTCCATGTTCCCGGTATTACTGAAGTAGCCGACCGCGCCGCCGTATGCGCCGCGCGCCTCGGATTCCAGTTCGTTGATGATCTCCATGGCGCGGATCTTCGGCGCTCCGGAGAGCGTTCCCGCAGGAAAGGCGGCGGCAGCAAGATCAAAAGCATCGAATTCCGGACGCAGGATCGCATCGATATTGGAGACCAGATGCATCACGTGAGAGTACCGCTGAACTTCCATAAAATCTTTCAGCTGAACGCTTCCGGACTCGGCAAGACGTCCAAGATCGTTGCGTCCGAGATCAACCAGCATCAGGTGCTCCGCACGTTCCTTTTCATCGGAAAGAAGTTCGTCGGCCAGCGCGGCATCCTCCAGCCGGGTCCGTCCGCGTTTGCGTGTTCCCGCGATCGGACGAATGGATGCGGTGCCGTCGATGAGTTTGACCATGGTCTCCGGGGAGGACCCGATCAGAAGATGTTCACCATGTTTGAGATAGAAAAGATAGGGAGAAGGATTGATGAGCCGGAGCGCACGGTAGACGTTGACCGGATCGACTTTTTCTTCCGCGGTAAATTTCTGCGAAGGAACGACCTGGATAATCTCGCCCTGTTTGATGTATTCCCGTGCCCTTTCCACCATATTGCAGAATTGTTCTTTGGAAATCTTTGGGCGCAGAACGATTTCAGTCGGACTTTCGGCAAACGGATGATCGACCCGGCGAATCATTTTTTCATATATCTCCATGATCCGTTTCTGCGCAGCGGCATATTCGTTTTCCGGCTCTTCGCCCGGCAAAACTTCCACGATGATCATCACCGTGTGCCGGAGATTGTCAAACACGATCATTTCCCCGGTCATCAGAAACATCGCTTCCGGCGTTCCCGTCTTCGTCTTCGGCGGGGGCAGTTTCTCGAATTCGCCCGCGATCTCGTAGTTCATGCTGCCGACCGCGCCTCCGGAAAGCGGAGGCAGTCCGTCCGGACGGGCCGTTTTGTGCTCCTTCAGCAATTCGCGCAGGGCAAAGAATGCCTTGCCGCCGGGAGCGGGCAGTTCGGTGCGCCGTCCGGAACGTTCGGTCAGGAACGGCTTGCCGTCCTCCACGGTGAAGACGGCGTACGGATTGACGCCGATAAAGGAATAGCGTCCGATCCGTTCGCCGCCCTCCACGCTTTCGAGCAGGAACACATTTTCATCCTCAGCAAACGCGGAGAGCGCCGAGACAGGCGTCTCCATGTCGGCAAGAAACTCCCTGAATACAGGGACGAACCTGGTGCCTTTTTCCGAGAGGCGCTTGAACTCGCTGAATTCCGGTTTGAACATCTTTCTTTCCTCCTATCGTTGTTTGTGCTTTTTCAAATCGATCAAAAAAAAGGACCGCGTTCCCCGGGAGGAGCGCGATCCGTTGTTTTTTCCGAACCAGACCCGTTTCATGGCCAGGCAGAACGAACCGGAACTCCTCGCGGAATCCGACGCCACCACCAGTACCATTTC